>NZ_CAUVXI010000282.1:1472-5767 GCF_963555845.1 Protofrankia sp. Cas8
CACCTGGCGTTGCGCGGCCGGGTCGTGGCGGGATCGGACCGCAGTGTGCTGACCGCGTTCGCCGCCCAAGCCGCCGTCGCGTTGGACCGCCACCGGCTCGCCGCCCAGGCTGCCGACGCCGCTGACCTGGCCGAAACCGACCGCACCCGCACCGCCCTGCTGGGCGCGGTCAGCCACGACCTGCGCAGTCCCCTGGCATCGGCGAAGGCCGCGGTGTCCAGCCTGCGGGCCTCCGACGTCTTCTGGACCCGCCAGGAACAGACCGATCTGCTCGCCACCGCCGACGAAAGCCTCGACCGGCTGACCCGACTGGTCGAAAACCTCCTGGACATGAGCCGTCTGCAGGCCGGCGCGCTGGCGGTGTCCAGGCAGCGGGTCGGGCTCGACGAGATCGTCCCGCGCGCACTCGACGAGCTCGGCCCAGCCGGGCACAGCATCGAAGTCGATCTACCTGAGACGCTCCCCGAAGTCAACGCCGACCCGCCCCTGCTCGAACGGGTCATCGCCAACCTGGTGGCCAACGCCGTCCGCCACTCCCCGGCTGGCCAGCCACCCCTGATCACCGCCAGCGCCCTCGGTGACCGGGTCGAACTACGCGTCATCGACCGTGGCCACGGCATCCCCGAAGCCGACCACGAACGCGTCTTCGCCCCGTTCCAGCGCCTGGGCGACCGGGACAACACCACCGGCGTCGGGCTCGGCCTCGCCCTGTCGCGCGGGCTCACCGAAGCGATGGACGGGCAGCTCACGCCCGAGGAAACCCCTGGGGGAGGACTTACCATGGTGCTGTCACTGCCCGCCGCGCCGCCCTACACCGCACTGTCGGATAGTTCGGATAGTTCGGATAGTTCGGATAATGAGGTATGACGCGCATTCTGATCGTCGACGACGACATGCAGATCCTGCGCGCACTGCGCATCACCCTGCACGCCCGCGGCTACGACGTCACCACCGCCGTCGCAGGCCGCCAGGCTCTCGCCGCCGCGCAGACCGGCCGGCCCGACATCGTCCTGCTCGACCTGGGCCTGCCCGACATCGACGGAACCGAGGTCATCCACGCCCTACGCGGGTGGACCAGCACGCCGATCATCGTGCTGTCCGGCCGTGCCGGCAGCGCGGACAAGATCGGCGCACTCGACGCCGGCGCCGACGACTACGTCACCAAACCCTTCCGCGTCGACGAGCTCCTCGCCCGACTACGTGCGGTGGCCCGCCGAACGCCGACGGCCACGGAGGCGCCCACGGCAACGGTCGGCGCCTACATCATCGACCTGGGCGCCCGACAGGTCACCCGTCGGCCCGGCGTTGGCGGCGACGAGGATGCCGACAGCCCCGAGCGCACCGGCCCGGTTACCATCCGGCTCACCCCCACCGAATGGCACCTGCTCGACGTCCTGCTCCGCAACCCCGAGAAGCTGATCACCTATCGGCAGCTTCTCCCCCACACCGGCGGACCCTCTCCCAAGGAACAAAGCCACTACCTGCGCGAGTACATGGGACGACTGCGCCGCAAACTTGAGCCGACCCCCGCGCGCCCCCGCCACTTCATCACCGAACCCGGCATGGGTTACCGGTTCCAGCCCTGACCACCCCACGATGAAGGTCTTCGCGGCACTTGATGTATCTACATAATGTAGGTACGTTCGACGCGTGGAAACCATCGGACTACGAGAACTCAATCAGAACCCTTCCAAGGCAGTGGCCCTGGTGCGCTCCGGAGTCTCGATCGTTGTCACGGACCGCGGCAAGCCGGTACTACGTATGGTGCCCGAGGTCGAGCAGCCGGGCGCTCTCCAGCGGATGGTCGCCACCGGCGACGCCAGCGCCCCCGCCGAGCGGGGCATGCCGGATGTGATCCCCGATCTGGTGCCAGCCGTCGAGAGCCTGGCCGAGATCCTCGTCGCGGACCGGGACCGGGAGCGCAGTCGTTGATCTATTTCGACGCCTGCGCCCTGCTGAAGTTCATCAAGCAGGAGAGGGAGACCGCTGCGCTGCGGACCTGGCGTGGGTTGCTTGCGGAAGGGACCGAACTGGTCACCAGCGGACTGACCCAGCTGGAGATCACCCGTACCTTGTTACGCGTGGGTGCCGACCACCAGCGGGTGCCCTATTTCATGGGCCAGGCCCTGCGAGGCGTGTATCTCGTGGACGTCACCAGCACCGTGCTCGCCCGCGCCATTGCCTACCGCGTTGCGAGGTTGGGTTCGCTTGACGCCATCCACCTGGCCAGCGCGGACCCGTTCCGCGGCGAGCTGACCGACTTCGTGACCTACGACCGGGAGCTGGCCGCCGCCGCCACTGATCTCGGCTTCCCGGTGAGCGCACCGTCCTGACCGGAAGCGTCGGTAGAAAACGCCGCCATGGCGCCCGCTCTTGTGGGTGCGCGGGTTCGGTTGCGTTCAGGGCTTCGGTGTGGTCAAGGGTTCCGGTCAGAGCGAGCCGCAGCGGTGCGCCCCGCCGGTTATCCACGATCTTTATTTGGATGTTGAGGAGGGCGTACAGGTCCCGGCGTTCCTCCGGGGTCGCGGTCGTCAACCGGGTGGCCGCGACCGCCGCCAGGTCCCGGACCGCTTGGACCTGTTGCGCGTGCGACGCCGCCTGTGCGTGGCGATCCGCGAGGGTCTGGCGACGTGCCTTGGCAGTACTCAGTTTGGTTTGCAGATCGCGGGACGCCGCCGCCACGGTGGCCGCGTCGAGCCCGCCGGCGGACAGGTTCACGATCGTGGTCGTGAGTGCCTGGTGCAACCGGTGGATCTCCCCGTCGGCTTTGGTGATCGCGTCGGTGTCGCCACCGTCGTGGGTGGCGATCAGTCCGGCGTGGTCCCCTGCGACCGAGGCCAGATACTCCGGATCAGCCAGGACCGCCCGGACCTGATTCCACACGGTGGCCTCGACCAGGTCCGCCACCACGGTGGGCTCCAGGCAGCGGACCCGCCCGGGGTGGCTTTTGCCGTAGCGGCAGCGGTACCGGCGGGGCTGACTGTGGTTGATCCGCCCGATCCCGTGCATCGGCGCCCCACAGGTACACAGCAACCGGCCGGTCAACGGATGACACACCCCCGGGCGGGCGGGTACCGACGTGGCCGCCAGATGGGCTTTGAGCCCCTGATACCGGTCGACGGACAGGAGCGCGGGCACGGTGAGCGTGACCGGACTGTGGTAGGTCGACCGGGCTTGTTTCGCCCAGGTCCACTGCCCGTCGAACTGCCCCCGGAGTAGAATGTTCCGTAGGTTGACATGGGTCCACCCCGCGGCTTTCCGCGGCCGGTAGCCGTGGGTGTTGAGCCAGGTCGCCGCCGCCACCGTACTCAACCCCTCATCGAGGAGAAGTCCGACCGCGACCCGGATCACCTCGGCTTCCCGATCGTCGAGGACCAGCCGGGGATGAGCGCCGGTACGGTCGAGCCGGTAGCCGTACGGTGCGTCCCCGCCGCCCCAGCCGCCTTGGGTGATCCGGGCGTGTTTCCCCGACGCGGTCCGTTCCCGGATCAAGTCCCGTTCGAACTCGGCGAACACCGCGAGCAGGTTCCGCAGCAGCCGCCCGGACGTGGTCGAGGAGTCCAGCGCTTCGGAGACCGACGCGAACGCGACCCCCCGATCGTCGAACTCGCCCAGGGTCGGGGCGAGATGCCGGGCGGATCGGCCGAACCGGTCGAGTTTGAACACCACGACCGCGTCCACCCCACCGGCCCGGACCGCCGCCATCAGCCCGTCCAGCTCCGGTCGTGACGCGTGCGCCCCGCTGACTCCCTCGTCTCGGTAGACGTGGACGACGGTCCAGCCCCGCGCAGTGCAGTACGCCGCACACGCCTTCTCCTGTTCCCCGAGCGAGGTTCCTTCCCGGGCCTGATCGTCGGAGGACACCCGGACGTAGACCACCGCCCGGCACGCCGCCCGCGCCGGGTACACCGCCTGCCGCCCGGTCACGCCACAGCCCCGTTCCCGGTGGGGGTGTAGCCGTGCGCGAGGAGGAACGAGGCCACATCGCCGTACCGTTCCCGGATCACCCGGGCTTCGGCCCGCTTGTCGTGCCCGGCCCGGAAGAACACCCGGGGATCCTCGATCCGCGCCCCGCAGTCACACCAGCACCAGCCGTTCGGAAACGCCCGCACATTCCCTGTCGACATTGAAGTCATCCAGAAACCATTCCTGTTTTCTTGATCCTATCAAAAGTGAGGCGGCGTTCCGCATGTTCTTCGTTGAAGCTATCCAAAAACCCTGTCTGGGTAATGTTGGTCGACGTTTCGCTCTTCTAGCGTGGATGAAATCTTGATTTTTCGATTGTTGTTGATCGT
>NZ_CAUVXI010000283.1:0-5542 GCF_963555845.1 Protofrankia sp. Cas8
TCGTGGTCAGCGGGCCCTTGGCCTTGGCTCCCATGGCCTGGCCGACCTCGACGTCCTCCCACATAAGCCGGGCCCGCCCCTGGCGGGTCTCGGCCGCGTAGGTCTCGTCGAGGGCGGCGAGCTGCGCGTCGTCCCAGCTCGGCACGGGGATCTCCGCGTACTTGCCCTTGTCCCGCGCCTTCTTCCGCTCGGTGTAGATCACGAGCGTGCGGTAGACGCCGACGACCTCCGCGCGCTGGTTGACCTTGATGTCGCGCAGGACCCGGATGACCGAGCTGCCGGCGAACTCCGACTGCTTGGTCTCCACCGACTCCAGGCCGGAGAGGCTGTAGAGGGTGTCACCCGGTCGCACCGGCCGGTACCAGGTCCAGGTACCGCCGGAGACGAAGGCGTGGATGCCCCGGTAGGAGCCGCCCTTGGCCAAGGGGTCCCGGTCGCCCAGCAGCGGCGCGTTGAGGACCGCAGCCATGATCGGTGGCGCGATCTGCCCGCCCCACCGGCTCGTCTCACCGTGACCCGGGTCGCAGAACAGCGGATTGTCGTCGCCGTAGCTGTGGGCGAAGTTGCGGATGGCCTCCGGGGTCGCGGTGGACAGGTACTCCTGCTGCCTGCTCGCCACGAGGCGCCCGAGCGCCGCCCGATCCTGCGCGAGGTCCTCCTGGACGAAGACGCTGGAGGAGGCCCGCTCGAACTCTGCCTGCTGGTCGGTCGTCACGCTCATGGTTCGAGTGTCCCGACGTGCGGGTCCCGCGTGACCCTCCCGGGCGGGAAGGGCACTTTCACGCGGGCCATCAGACGATCTTCGCTGCGCGCAGCGCCGCGACATCCTGCGGACCGTGCCCGATCTCCGCGAGCAGCTCGTCGGTGTGCTGGCCGAGGGTGGGGGCGGGCCGGCGCAGCTCCCACGGCTGACCCTGGACGCGGACGGCCTCGCCGACGTAGGTGAAGGGCCCGGCCAGCGGGTGCTCGCCCTCGACGAGGATGCCGCGGGCGCGCACATGCGGGTCGTCAAGCAGGTCGCGCAGGCGGTTGGCCCGGGTCAGCGGCACGTGGTGGGTGAGAGCGAGGGCGACCCACTCGTCGGCGTCGCGGGTGTGGAAGATTTTCTGAAGCTCCCGGCGCAGACCGAGGAGGCCGAAGCCGAAGTCGACGGGCCCGCCGGTGTCGAGCCTGTCGATCAGGTCGGCGCGGTCGACGGCCAGGCAGAAGCCGCGCCAGAACTTGGGCTCGGTGGCGCAGAACAGCAGGAACCGGCCGTCGCGCGCCTCGTAGAACTGGTAGAACGCCGACCCGCTGTCGCCTTCTTCGGTCCTCGGCATCGTCGCGTGGTCGGTGACCCGGTCCCGGTTGAGGTTGTAGGTGACGGCGATCCACGCCTGCGCGATGACCGCGTCGCTGGCGGCGGCGTCGAGGAAGCAGCCCTCGCCGGTCCGCTCGCGCTGGAACAGGGCGGCGGCGACGTGGAACGCGGCATGGACCGCTCCGGCGGCCGTGCCCTCGCCGCCGCTGGTGGTGCCCCCCAGGTAGTCGGGCGTCTGCACCCGGCGGACGAGCCCGTCCGGGCCCATCTCGACCGGCAGCGCGCCGGCCAGCGCGTTGGTCATCTGCCCGTGGGTCGGCATGCTGGCCAGCGGGCCCTCGCTGCCGTAGCCGGAGTACTGGCAGTAGACGATGTCGGGCTTCGCCGCTCGCTGCTGGGCGTAGCCGATCCCGAGCTTCGTACAGGCGTCGCCGGCGAAGCCGTCGACGAACACGTCCGCGGTGGACAGCAGCTCGTAGAAGAGCGCGCGGCCCTCGTCCCGGCGCAGGTCGAGGGTGATGCTGCGTTTGTTCTTGTTGACCTGGATGTGCGCGGGGCTGTGCTGCGGGGTGATCTGGCCGAGGAAGCCGCGCAGGTAGTCCCCTGTGCCGGGCGACTCAACCTTGATCACGTCGGCGCCGAGGTCGGCGAGCAGGGTGCCCAGGGTGTCGCCGTTGAACAGCATCGCGGATTCGAGGACGCGGACGCCTTCGAGTAGTCGACTCACTGCGCCCACACTTGCCCACCACCCGTCCGGTGTCGCGCAAACCCGGTTTGCGCCGCGGATGCGCCCAATCGCGGGCAGGCCACACCAGAATTGGCCAATGACTGTCCTTGACGCTGATCTCACCGTCCTGCCGAACCCGGGTCTGCTGATTGGTGACGGGCGGGTGTCAGACAGCAGCGAAGGCGAGTTCACCCACGTGTACGCGGCCACCGGGAAGCCGACCCGCGGCGTGTCGATGGCCGGCGCGGGTGAGGTCGACGCCGCGGTGCGGGCGGCCCGCGCCGCGCTGCCCGGCTGGCGCGCCACGCCGCTGGACCGGCGCCGCGACCTACTGCTTGAGGCCGCCCGGCTCATCCGTCGCGAGGCTGCGACGATCGCGCAGCTCACGACGATCGACAACGGGACGCCGTCCATGATCGCCGCGAGCACGCCGCTGCTCGCGGCGGACCTCTTCACCTACAACGCCGGCTGGGCCGACAAGATCGGTGGAGAGGTCGTCGGGACGTGGCCGGTGCCGGCGCTGGACTACACCCTCGACGAGCCGTACGGCGTCGTCGGGGTGATCGTGCCGTGGAACGGGCCGGTCATCTCCGTCGGCCAGATCGTGGCTCCCGCGCTGGCCGCGGGCAACTGCGTGGTGCTCAAGCCGTCGGAGCTCGCGCCCTGGGGCTGCCTGCGCATCGGAGAGCTGCTTCTGGAGGCCGGCTTCCCGCCCGGCGTGATCAACGTGGTGCCCGGTGGACCAGCCGGTGGCGAGGCGCTGGTCAGCCATCCCGACGTCGACAAGATCCACTTCACTGGCGGCGGTCAGACGGCCAAGCGCATCCTCGCCTCGGCGTTGGAGACGCTCAAGCCGGTGGGACTCGAGCTCGGAGGCAAGTCCGCGAACCTCGTCTTCGAGGATGCCGACCTCGTCGCGGCCGCGCAGCAGGCCATGACGGGAGCGGTCCTGCTCTCGGGCCAAGGCTGCATTCTCGGCACCCGGATCCTGGTGCAGCGCAGCATCCACGACGCGTTCCTCGCAACACTGGCCGCGATCCTCGGTCAGATCCCGGTGGGGGACCCGAGCGCGGCGACGTCGGTCATGGGGCCGGTGGTCAGCGAGGGCGCCGCCGATCGGATCCTGGGGATGGTGGCCACCGCGCAGAAGGAGGGCAATCGTCTGGTCACCGGCGGCGAGCGCCTCGGCGGCGATCTCGCCGACGGGTGGTTCATCGGACCGACAGTCCTCGCCGACGTCGCGCCGACCGACTTCATCGCGCAGAACGAGGTCTTCGGTCCCGTGCTCGCCGTGACGCCCTTCGACACGGAGGCGGACGCCGTGGCGATCGCCAACGCGACTCCCTACGGGCTGGCCGCCTACGTCCAGACCGACGACCTGCGCCGCGCCCACCGCGTCTGCGCGGCGCTCGAGGCGGGCAACATCTGGGTCAACGGCTTCCTCGGCATCCCCCCGGGAGCGCCCTTCGGCGGCGTGAAGCAGAGCGGCCAGGGTCGACTGGGCGGAATCCACGCGATCCGGGAGTTCACGCGGCCGAAGAACGTCTGGATGGCGCTGTAGCCAGGTCGGTCCACCCTGGTGACCAGGGTTCCCGGGTCACCAGGGTTGGAGCCTGCCGACCAGAGTTGGAGCTCAGGGTTCAGGTGCGGGAGACCGCCGAGGTGGTCTCGTGGGAGGCCCGGGTGCCGAGGTAGGCCGCGGCCACCACGGGATCGGACCTGATCTCGCTCGGGGTTCCCTCGGCGATCTCACGACCGAACTCGAGCACGAGCACCCGGTCGGCGGTGCGCATGACCATGGCGACGTCGTGCTCGATGAGCAGCACGCCGATTCCGCGCTCGTCGGCGAGCCGGCGCAGCAGCTCACCGAGGGCGCGCGACTCGTCCTCGTCGAGCCCGGCGGCCGGTTCGTCGAGGAGCAGCACCGACGGTTCGGTCGCCAGCGAGCGGGCGATCGCGACCGAGCGGCGCTGACCATAGGACAGGCTCTCGGCCTTGACGTCGAGCACGTCTTCCAGCCCCATGTCCCGGACCGCCCGCGCCACCCCCGCCGGCAGCTGGTCGTCGCCGGGACGGACGAGGTCGAGCAACCAGGCCAGCCGGTCGTGCGAGTCAGCTGCCGCGAGCAGGTTCTCCCGGACGGTCATGTCGTCGAAGAGCTCAAGGGACTGGAAGGAGCGGCACAGTCCTTCCCGGGCGCGCAGGTGCGGGCTGAGCGTGCCGATGTCGCGGCCGCCCAGGGAGACCGATCCTGCGGCCGGCTGGGCGTAGCCCGTCACCGCGTCGATCAGTGTCGTCTTGCCGGCGCCGTTCGGTCCGAGGATCCCGATCACGGTGGCCGGTGGGACCGTGAGGTCGACGTTGTCGAGCGCGACGACCCCACCGAAGCGAACCGTGACGTTGCGGATCTCCAGTGCTCTGGCCGGGACGGTGCCTGCGTCCCCCGGGTCGCCCAGCGGTATCGGCGTCCTGCTCGACGTCCTGCTCGACGTCCTGCTCGACGTCACGACGCGGTCCCGGAGCTGACGAGCGACGGCGATGTTGCGTCCCGCCAGCCCGTCCGGCGCGCTCAGGAGCAGCAGGAGCAGCAGGACGCCGCCGACGAGCGGGAGGTACTCCTCGACGCTGCCGAACGTCTTGGAGAGCACGAGAGCTCCGACGCCCGCGGCGGCGATCGTCGAGCCGTAGAGCGGCCCCGAGACGTAGCCGATACCACCGATGACGGCGAGGGTCAGGATCGTGATCGAGGTGAAGGGGTCGAACAGCGTCGTGTACTGGATGGCGGAGAAGCTGAACGCGTAGAGGATGCCACCGAACCCCGCTATCGCGGCGCCAAGGCTGAACGCGTAGAGCTTCGACTGGATGACCGAGATGCCCAGCGATGCCGCCGCCCGTTCGTTGGCGCGCACCACGAGCAGCCGCCGGCCGCTGCGTCCGCGGCGGAGGTTGGCCACGGCCACCGCGACCACCGCGAACGAGACCACGCACAACGCCGCGTAGTTGCCAGGGTGGAGCACCGGGTCGATCGGGATGCCGAGCAGGGTCTGGGGTGCGATGGGCGTCCCGCGGTTGCGCCCGGTGAAGTCGGTGCTGTTGAACAGCAGCGACCAGGAGGCGAAGCCGAGCCCGAGGGTGACGACGGCGAGGTTCACGCCGCGGGTGCGCAGTGCGGGCAGGCCGAAGACGAAGCCGACCGCGACCGCCGTCGCGACGCCCAGCGGCACGGCCGCCTCGAAGGGCCAGCCGTGGTTGGACACCAGCCGCCCGGCGGCGAAGGCACCCACCCCGCCCAGCGCGAACTGGGCGAGGGACAGCTGCCCCGCGTACCCGGTCACGACGACGACGCTCAGCGCGATCATGGCGGCGGACATCGAGCTGACCAGCGCCACGTTCCAGTCGGTCGGCAGGACAGTGGCCGCGAGTACGGCCAGGACGGCGGCGAGCCCGAGCGCGTACAGGGGAGAGCGGACCGCGGCGCCCACCGCGGGCAGGCGGTCAGCGGTGCTCCCGCGGAC
>NZ_CAUVXI010000284.1:0-5541 GCF_963555845.1 Protofrankia sp. Cas8
GGATACTTCTTGACATCCGTCGACGCCCAGTCCAACGAGGTCCAAATTTCCGACACCATAAAGGACCAGCACTACCACCTGACCACGCCGGGACGAGCCGGCGAGCTGCCCCTGACCATCTTCCAAGTGCCGCACAGTGATTCCAGCCCGGCGTCTGGAAGCTGGAAGTTCCGTCTCGTCGTCCAGCCATAGGTTCATGGTCGACACTTTCATGGTCGAGATGCGCCCGGTCGCTCCTGTTCCCGCATCGAGGTCCACGTGAACCGGGTCCTGCTGGTCACGGCGGTCAACCCGGAGGCTGACGCCGTCTGCGCCGGAATGATGGGTATGTGGCAGCCGTGGACCGCGCCCGCCACCACGGGACCGTCGCGCGGCGGCCCGGTGCCGTCGTGGGACCGCCAGCTGCTGACCGCGGTCCGACTCGGCCCTTACCTGGGACGCCGGTCCGGGTCGGTGACCGTCCTGGCCGCGGGAGCGGCCGGTCCGGCGGCGGCGGCGGGTACCGCGACCGCTCTGGCGACCGCTCGCGCCGCGGGCGAGCCGTTCGACCTGGTAATCTCCCTCGGCATCGCGGGCGGTTTCACCGACCGTGCCGGCATCGGTGACCTGGTCGTCGCGGACGCACTGATCGCCGCGGATCTCGGTGCCGAGTCCGGCCTCGACGCCTCCTCGGGTAAACCCGCACCGGGGTCGTCGCCCGCCGGACCGCCCTCCGGTGCCGGATCGACATCGGAGGCCGGCGGCGGAACCGGCGGGTTCCTGGGTTTGGACGAGCTCGGGCTCGGGCCGTCCACGCTGTTCCCACGTGCGAACGTGGTGCAGCTACTCGTCGACCTTCTCGCCGGCACCGGACGGACAATCAGGATCGGGCCCATCCTCAGCGTGTCCACAATCACCGGGACCGACCATCGGGCCGCAGCGATGGCGCTGCGGTTCGACCCGGCCGCCGAAGCCATGGAAGGCTACGCGGTCGGTGTCGCAGCCACCGCGTTCGACACGCCTTTCGCCGAGGTCCGCGCGGTCAGTAACGCGGTCGGTCGCCGTGAGCGGTCGAGCTGGGACGTGCCGGGAGCACTCGCCGGGCTGAGCGCGGCCGCCGCCGGGATCGCCGCCGGGATCGACACGCTCACCACCGTGCTGCCCGCCTCGCCAGGCAGCACCGGGACCGGCCGCACCGAACCGGTCAAGCCTGCTCCCGGGGTCGGCACGCCGTGACATCGCGGTCAGCGATGCCGTCCCCGCTCTCGCTGGCGATCTCGCCGTGCCCGAACGACACGTTCGCCTTCCACGCGCTGACCCACGGGCTCGTTGCGGACGCACCGCGGGTCACGGTGACCTTCGCGGACATCGATGTGCTGAACTCCCGCGCCGCCGCCGGCCTCGACGATCTGGTGAAGATCTCCTACGCCGCGCTGCCGTGGCTGCTGGACTCCTACCAACTGCTGTCCGCCGGCAGTGCCCTGGGACGTGGCTGCGGACCGCTCGTGCTCACCGCCGGCGGCGGCCGGGACGACCTGGCGGGCGCACGCATCGCGATACCGGGGATGCGCACAACCGCCTACCTGTTGTTCCGGCTGTGGGCGCTGGGACATGGGGTCGGCGACATCGACGTCCTGCCCTTCGAAAAAATCATGCCGGCGGTACGGGACGGGCGATACGACGCCGGCCTGGTCATCCACGAGTCGCGGTTCACCTACCCGTCCTACGGGCTCACGCTGATGGCGGACCTGGGCGACTGGTGGGAGTCCGAGACCGGCCTGCCCATTCCGCTGGGGGCGATCGTCGGCCGGCGTGGGCTCGACGGCGCCGCGCTCTGCGCCATGGTGCGGGCGAGCGTCGCGGCGGCTCTGGCCGACCCGCGGGCATCGCGCGCCTATGTGCTGGACCACGCCCAGGAGCTGGACGCCGACGTCGTGAACGCTCATATCGGGCTGTATGTGAACGATTACACGCTATCGCTCGGCGACGAAGGATACGAGGCTGTCGAGGTGCTGCTGGGACGGGCGGGCGCCGCCGGCCTCGTCCCGCCGATGCCCGCTCTCCGACCGTGACCGCACGCCGATCAGCCAGGCCCTGATGCCTCCAGTTCGTCGGCGACCGCGTGGACGACCTTGGCCACCGTCTCTGCTGTCCGGCGATCTGGATAGCGCCCCCGACGCAGTGAGTTCTGTACCTCGTCCAAGAGTTTGATCATATCTTCGATCATGCTGTGCAGCTCGTCGGGGCTGCGCCGGGCCGCGTGCGCCGCGCTCTTGGCCACCGACGGCGGAGCCGCGAGCACCCGCACCGACAACGCCTGATCGCCCTTGCGACCCGCGGCAACACCGAACTCGACCCGATCGCCCGGCTTGAGCTTCTCCACCCCTGGCGGTAGCGCACCCTTGTGGACGAACACATCGCCGCCGTCATCACGGCTGAGGAAGCCGAAGCCCTTGTCGACGTCGAACCACTTGACTCTGCCGGTGGGCACAGGAGACCTCGTTCTGCGTGGCGAAGGGAGACTGTCCAGTGAGATGCCGAGGTCTCCAAGGCTATCCGGGGACACGGCGGCGAGAGGTCATCCGTGCCTATTCGTGGCCGCTCACAGCCGAGCGTGGCTGATCACGGGCGCTGGAACCATCGCGGGCTCGCTCAAGGCCTCCGAGTGCGCGAAGAAACCACGATCGCACGCCCTTTGGCCATCCGCCGACCTCGGATCGCCCGGCGATCCGTAGGCTGGTGGCTGTGGCTGCCCAACAACCCCATCGGCCTGATCGGCTCACGGCGCCACAATCATCGGTGGCTGTACCGCGGGAGCTCCCCGGGAACACCCGCGGGCGACTGGTCGACGTGCTCGTCCGGCTGGGGGTCGGCGTCTTCGCGATCGGCCTCCTCGCCACCGTGATCATTATCGTCCCGTTCTTCTTCGGTGTCACCGAGCAGCCCACCTGGCTGAACGTGCTCGCGGCCGGTGGGTTGACGATCGGCTTCGGCATCGCGCTCATCGCAATCGTGGCCGCGGTGCTCTCCCCTGCTCCGGTCGACGACACCGGACCGGACGACACAGAACCGGACGACGACACCGGACCGGACAACGCAGGACCGGACAACGACACTGGACCGGACGACACCGGACCGGACGACACAGAGCCGGCGCGCAGGACGGAGTTGACCGACCCGACCCCCAGCGGCACGTCGTGATGTCAGTGCTCCGGAGACTGCGGCCTCCGGGCGCGCGATCTGACGATCGTCGCGCGCCCTTTGGCCCGCTAACTCCGGAGAGTGTGGCCTCCGGGCGCGCGATCTGACGATCGTCGCGCGCCCTTTGGCCCGCTAGGAACGCGGTAGCAGCTCATTCATCGAGCCGGATCGGAAGCCGCGGGGGTCGACCTCCACCCGGTCGAAACCCTCGATCACCGCCAGCAGCTCCGGGCGCGCGGCCAGGGCCCGCACACGAGTGGCGTCCACCTCGACCATCGCCACCGTGCCAAGGTCACGTACCCGCAGGTTGCGCACGCCCAACCCGGCTGTGTGCACTGCCGCCCGCAACGCCGCCTCGGCCCGTTCGACGCGAGCAAGACGTGCCGGTGACACCGTGATCCCGTAGGCGACGCGGCTTGCCAGACACGCCGCAGCCGGCTTGTCCCAGGTCGACAACCCCCACCACCGGGACGCTTCGCGGACCTGGGCCTTGGTCAGACCAGCGTCCAACAGCGGGGTCCGTGCCCCCCGGGCGGCCGCCGCGCCGATACCCGGTCGGAAGCCAGCCACCGCGTCATCCGCGTTCGTGCCGGTCACCACATGGGCGAGCCCGAGGGACTCCGCGAGTGGGCGGAGCGTCTCGGTGAGCTCCGCCTTGCAGAAGTAACACCGGTCCGGACCGTTGGCCCGGTAGCCGTCGCGTCCCATCTCGTTGGTGGCCGGCGTGAGGTGGCGGACCCCGAGCTCCGCCGCGAAGTCGCCGGCCGCCCGCTGCTCCGTCCCCGGCAGAGAGGGGGAGATCGCCGTAGCGGCCACAACCCGGTCGACACCGAGCGCCCGGACCGCGGCCGCGAGCAGGAACGCCGAATCCGCCCCACCGGAAAAGGCGACCAGTACGGATCCGAGCTCGGCGAGCCTCACGGCAAGATCGTCAAGACGACCGGCCAGGACCCGGCCATCCACCCCCACCGGCTCCGGCACCCGTCCCGACGACAGTTCCAGCACCCGTCCCGCCGACAGTTCCGGCACCGGTTCCGACGACACGGATCTCCCTGCTACAGAAGCCGACACGAATCCGAGGGTAGTGACCCACCGACGCCGGACGCATGCCCGGTGCCTGTTTCGATGCTGCCGGGGGATGACTCCTGAGACGGCGCCTGGGGATAGGGTCTTGCGCCATGGCCAGGGTCGTAGTGGACGTGATGCTGAAACCGGAGATCCTCGACCCGCAGGGGCAGGCGGTGCTCACCGCATTGCCGCGGTTGGGCGTGGCCGGCATCGTCGGGGTGCGCCAGGGCAAGCGGTTCGAGCTGGAGGTGGACGGCGAGGCGGATGCCGACGCCCTCGCCATGATCGAGCAGCTTGCCGCCGCACTACTGGCCAATCCGGTGATCGAGGACTACGTCGTCCGGGTTGAACCCGCACCCGCCGCCCAACCCCGGTAAGAGCGCCCGGCAATAGTGCCCGGCAATAGGGGCGTGGATCGGGGCACCGTCCCGGGAGGCGCTATCCGGGGGGAGCCATCGGGTCGGCCGGCGAGACGAACGCGACCCGGCGTCCACATGAGTCACAGACAGCGACCCAGGCATCAGGTTCGTCGTCGCAGGCCACCAGATGCGCCAATGGGACGATTCCGCCGCACCACGGGCAGATGATCCACGGCCCGTCCGCACCGGCGCCTGACGACTCAACATCGAGTGATTCCACCTTCCTGACGGTGCCACCAGACGTCCGCCCCCGAGAACTCCACAGGCCCTTCGGTGACCACAGCCGCCTGTTCCCGGGACGCGAGCCCCCAGCTACCCGGGCCCAACGCCGGACGCCGGCCGCCGGACGGACACCCGACACCGAGGCCCACGGCTCATCACGGGAGCCGGTGACAGGATGGGCGGGTGGGCACGGACGAAGTACCTTCAGTCGCCATTGATCAACTTCCGGTCAACCTGTCGCCGGATGCAGACATCCTGCTCCTCGACGTCCGCGAGGTCGAGGAGTGGGACGCCGGACATGTCACCGGTGCGGTCCACATCCCCATGGGCGAACTCCTCGAGCGCCTGGACGAGGTGCCGCGCGAACGGGACGTGGTGGTTGTCTGCCGGTCAGGCCAGCGTTCGGCCGCGGTCACGGCCTACCTGCACCGGGCCGGCTGGCGTGTCCGCAACCTCAACGGTGGGATGATCGCCTGGGATGCGGCGGGCCGCCCGATGGAGAACGCCACGCCGCAGCCGCCGGCTGTGATCTGACCAGCGCCTTTCGGTCAAGTCAGCGGTCGTTGTTGTGGACACGCCTTTGCATCCGCGGCGTACCGATCGTCAGCTGTGGATATCGGACGATGAGCGCGCTCCTGGCGCGACACTGGAC
>NZ_CAUVXI010000285.1:0-5455 GCF_963555845.1 Protofrankia sp. Cas8
AAAGAGCGGCTTGTTCGCCGATGTCCGTGGACGTCCGCCGTGTCGGCGTGACCTGGGCTCACCGTCCGCCGGTGTTCGTACTCGTCCGCCGACGTCCGCCGGCTTGGGTACAGCAATGGGTACATGGCTCAACCCGGACGATCAATGGGAACCTACCGCGGTCTCGCGTCAGGGCCTGTCGAAGATGTCATGTGTGTCGACCCGTAGCCAGACGATGTGTGCCTCGCCGTCCTTCTCCGGCTCGCCGTAACGGAACAGTGCGCGACCATCGCCCGCCCACGTCATCTCAAAGACCCCAGGCTCCCCGCGGAACCCCTTGACCCGAAGGCTCTTGCGGAAGCCGGCCCCGGCTTGGAGATCCTCGACAAACAGGTCACGCGCCCGGAGAAACCGCTCCCGCTGGGCATGGGTGAGTCGTCGATAGTCAGCCCAAAAGCGGTCGAGCGCGTCGAAGGTGGGCATGCGCACATGCTAGATATCCGGTATGCCCATCATGCCGTACGGCGCAGTGTCTCTCCATCATCAGCGGTGATCTGCCGCGCGTAAGCGTCGAACTCCTCAACCGAGTCGAACGACACGAAGCGCCCCGCAGCAAGATCCGCATCTGCATCCGCGAGTACTCTGTCGAGCCACTCCGGAGGATCAACAAACTCGACATCGCGGAAGGCTGCCGGCAACTCAGGTTCGTACACAGCGGGCCTCCTCGCTACCGGACTCCCCTCAAACGGTACCGCACCCCAGGGAGTATGGAACGTGACTGCGATCCGGTCGCCGTGACGGTTACTGTCAAGATCGAGAAAAAGCAACTACCTAAAGTGATAACAGCTGGTCAGGATGGGTGCGCCGCCAGGGACTTGAACCCCGAACCCGCAGATTAAGAGGAAAGAGCGGTTCGTTCGCCGATGTCCGCGGACGTCCGCCGCGTCGGCGCGACCTGCACTTGCCGTCCGCCGGCGTTCGTACTCGTCCGCCAACGTCCGCCGGCTTGGGTACACCCATGGGTACATGGGGACGGATCAGAGCACGTACCGACACGGTCTACGCTACAAGCTTGGGAAACCTGTGCGGATACTGGCTCCGAACTGGGCGGGCACGTTCCCGCCCTGGTCAACGGCGGTTCGGTACCCGCCACAGGACACCGATGGGACCACATGCCGACCGTCGCTACTGGCACGTGAATGGCACGCCCCCGGGTTTCGCTATCTGGCCGATCCTCGGTCCGCCGTCCGTCGTCGTCCCTGGCCATCCACCACATCTGCTCGGAAGCTGTACCAGGCCCGCTTGTCCGCCTTCGGAGCATCGGCGGCGAGCAGAACCGGCTTCGTAGTGACTCGCGCTGGTGTGGCAGATGCGCGAGTGCTCCAGCCAGGTGGGCCGGACCGTCACCACTGAAACAAGACACCTACGCTCTACGAATGATCCGCACCTGCACCCCCTCCCGTCCTACCCGTCGAACCGTGGCAGAGGCGACCGGGGCTCCGATGCGGCAGCGAGCTACGTCGGGACCAGTCCTTCGTACCATCCTCTCCTGGGGGCTAAATGTCATCGATCGTAGTTAATGTCGCGATCGGGATATTGACAAGCGTTGTAAGCGGTAGCTTGGTTTGGAGCTGGCAACAAGTAAAACGTCTCCAGAGAAAGAGCCGGTACCATGCTTTCTTTGGTTTCTCTGCCGCCAGAGAGTGCGTCATCATCGTCGGCCAACAGATAAACAACCCGCTTGGCATACATCGCTCCGATGTTAGGGCATTGGTTGAAGTGGCGAGTATCGCCACCGACGGAGGCGTCGTGTTTCAGATTTTCCAGCCCGACCAGTTCCGAGGGGGCATCGGTGGTCGCGTGGAGTTCTGTATTGGCGGGCCCGATGCCAACCATAGAACAGCTGGGCACATGACGACCTACCTCCCTGGCGTGAGGTTCAAACCATACGATCGGGACCGACATGATTCGATCGCTATCGTCGCAGGCAATACCGAGTTCATCTGCGAAGCCAACCAGCGAGAATATGTAATACTTGCAAGAGCATTTTCTTTCTCGCGTGGCCGACCGCTTTTTTTGATTGCGGGCCAGTCCGGTATTACCAATCTTGCTGCCGCATATTTCTTACGCTCCCAGTTCGATGTGCTACGCAGAGCGTACGGTGCTGATCGTAGATTCTGCCTTGTATTGCGAGTAGACCGGCCTGACGTCTATGGCCATGAGTCGGTTCACATCGCGAGCGACGTCACGGAAGTAGCGTTTGGTTCGTGACCGCCATTATACGAAGATATGAGCTCGCTCAACGGGCTCGTGCACCATTCTGACCGAGGATCACAGTCCACGTCAATCCGCTACACCGAACGGCTCGTCGAAGCCGGCGCGACACCGTCCGTGGGCAGCGTCGGGGACTCGTACGACAATGCCCTGGTACAACCACCGCCGCATCCACAGCGGCTGCGGCGACATGCCGCCGGTCGAATTTGAATCGGCCTTCTATCTTCAGGACGAAGCTGCTGTGCTGGCCGAAGCGTAAGCATCCCGGTCTCTAAAGAACCCGGAACGGTTCAGTTCCGCCGGGCGTCGTCCGCCCTCGCGGCGGAAGAGGATGACGGACGGGCTGCCTGCCCCTGACTGCGCGAGGATGCCGCCGAAGTCGGTGTCCGCAGATACGAGCGTCCGGTCGTCCTGCCCGGCGAACGCGAGGACCTTTTCGTCGTCTGCTGCGCCGAGCCCGACGTCGCGCACGTGCAGGACGTCGTGTCCTGCCTGGCGCAGACCCTCGGCGAGGCTGTTGGACAGGTTGTTGTCGAGGAGGAACCGCACGTCGAGGTCAGGCGGGGATGACGAGGGGGAGCTGGCGTTCGAGTACCGCCTCGGCGGCAAACCGGAGGGCTTCGCGCACGTCTTCCCGGTTGAGGTCGGGCAGCTCTGTGGTGACCTCGTCGATGGTCATGCCATCCGCGATCATGCCGACGACGGTGGCAACCGGTATGCGGAGCCCACGTACGCATGGAACACCGCCCATCTGCGCGGGGTTCACGGTGATCCGAGTGAAGTGCACGGCGCCTCCTGTGTCACCTTCAGGATACGGCGATCACGTGCGGCAGTCCGTTGGCTCGGCGGGAGCTGCCTCGGGTAGCTCCGCTGTTCGGTCACGTCATGTCTAGCCGATGCTCGACCTTCTGCTACAAGACGATCAAAAGCCTCGCGCCCTTGGTGGGCTGCGGGACCGAATCCAGCTCGACAAGCTCACTCCCCTCGACGTCCGGCGCCTGGTCGCGGCGGCGAAGGCGTCCGGGTTGTCTGCGGTGAGCGTCCGCCACGTGCACGGACTGATCCGTAACGCGCTCGCCGAAGCCGAACGGCTCGACCTCGTGCCCCGCAACGTCGCGAAGGCGGTACGTGCACCATCCGTCACGCACAAGGACGTCCGGGTGCTGCGTCCCGAGGAAGCACGACGCCTCATGGAGGTTCTGCACGGTGACCGCCTGGAAGCACTCTTCGCCTGTGGCCTGATGCTCGGCCTACGCCGTGGGGAGATCCTCGGCCTGCGCTGGACCGATGTCGACTTTGACGGCGCCGTCCTGCACGTCCGCCAGAGCCTCCAGCGGGTCGACGGGTCGTTGACGTTCGTGCCGGCGAAGACCGTCCGCTCACACCGGAAGCTACCGATCCCGGCCCGACTGATGGACCTGCTACGCCAACACCGGGTGACACAAGCGGGCGAACGGTTCGAACGCGGTGACTCCTGGACTGAGACGGGCCTGGTGTTCACCTCGTCGATCGGGACCCCGCTGGAACCACGGAACGTCAACCGCCGGTTCGATCAGCTTCGGGCAACGGCCGGACTCCCCTGGCTCCGCCTACACGATCTTCGTCATGCATTCGCCTCGATGCTGTTCGTCGAAGGCGTGCCCGCGCGGACGGTCATGGAACTACTCGGACATTCGACCATCCAACTGACCATGAACACATATACCCACGTCATGCCCGAAACCCAACGGGAGGCCGTAGGACGTCTGGATCACCTGTTCACCGACGACAGGACAGAAGATGAAGAGGACGACAGCCCGGAGCAAGCCGGAGACGCCGACCCCACGGGCATGGGCACCGACCCCACCGACACCGACCAACAGTGATCGATTGCAAATGGGTACAGCGTTGGGTACATCGATCTTCAGACAGTCATCACCGAGAGTGATAACCGCTGGTCAGGATGGGTGCGCCGCCAGGGACTTGAACCCCGAACCCGCAGATTAAGAGTCTGCTGCTCTGCCAATTGAGCTAGCGGCGCGTGTCGCCTTGCGACGGATCTGAATGTATCAGGTCCAGGGACGATCGAGGTCCACCAGTGGCCCCAGCCGAAGCCAACGTGACGACAAGAAGCCGCGATCGGGCGACGTGTCCGGCGGCACGGTCGGCCCGAGCGGCCGGCCAACCGGGATGGACGGGACTGGTCGGCCGGAGCCACCGGACGGACCGGGCGGACCGGGCGGGGGCAGCGCACGAGTGGAAGGTCGACGTACATCCAACGCCCGAAATGCCCGATATTCAGGCGGGAACCTTCCACTCGTGGTGGTGCGTGGCGGCTCACCACTCGTAGGTGGTGCGTGGCGGCTCACCACTCGTAGGTGGTGCGTGGCGGCTCACCACTCGTAGGTGGTGCGTGGCGGCGCCGGGCACGGCTTGAGCGGCTGGAGAGCGGTCAGCCGTTCTCACAACCGGTACCGTCGTGATTACCGTCGAGCTTGAACGGGTCGGGCGGGCGCACCCGCAGCGGGCCCTGCACATAGTTGGGGCCGTCGCCCGAGCCGCCGGCACAGTCGTAGTCGCCGATCCCGTCATGAAGGCAGACATCGGGGTAGGCGGGGTCACAGTTGCCCGCCGGTGCGGCCGCCGCGGTCGTCGCCGGCCGCGGCGCGGGCGCAGCCGCGGGAACCTGAGCCGCGGCCTGGGCCGATGGTCGGGATACCGGATGTGTAGTCGGGGCTGTGGCGGCGTTCCCGGCTGCGGACACGGCGGCGGCAGCGGACGTCGTCGCGACCGCTACGGCCGGTTGCGGGGCCGGCGGGACCTCGCCAGCCGTCGGTGTCACCGGCCCCGCTGCGACGGCCTCGCCGGCAGGGAACCCGAGCGCGGCCGACGGGCTCGGTGACGCGGACGGGCTGGCGGACTGGCTCTGCGAGCTCGACACCGCCAGCGATGTGACCGCGACCGGGCCGGGGTTGCCCCCGACGGCCCCGAGCACAAGGGCGCACAGGAAACTCGCTCCAGTGATGAATCCGGCGGTACGGCGGTTGTGGACGTGCAGCCGGTGCAGGTGCCCGCGCACCAGCCCGACGAGCCCGACAACCATGATGACCAGAACGACAAAACTACAAAATCCCAGCATGCAGCCCCCCCGTGAGCGTGACGGGTGACTGTAGCGCATACCGGCACAACGGCATGGCGCACCCACCCGGCCCTGTCACGGTAA
>NZ_CAUVXI010000286.1:0-5368 GCF_963555845.1 Protofrankia sp. Cas8
CGGGGACGGCGATACCGGGCCGAACACCGGCGGGATGGGCGCGTACGCCCCACTGCCGTGGGCGCCGCGCGGGTTGTCCGCCCAGGTCGTGCGGACTGTGATCCAGCCCACCGTGGACGAGATGGCACGCCGCGGCACCCCCTTCTGCGGCCTGCTGTACGCCGGCCTTGCACTGACCTCCCGCGGTGTGCGGGTCGTCGAGTTCAACGTCCGGTTCGGCGACCCCGAGATACAGGCGATCCTGGCTCTGCTGGCCACCCCGCTGACCGATGTCCTGTCCGGCTACCGGACGCCGGTGTGGCGGTCCGGCGCCGCCGTCACGGTCGTCGTCGCGGCAGCCGGTTATCCGCAGGCGCCACGGCTCGGCGATCCGATCATCGGCCTCGACGCCGCCGGAGCCCTCACCGGGGTGGACATCCTGCATGCCGGAACCCGCCGGGACGCCGATGGCAGGATCGTGTCGTCCGGGGGTCGCGTGCTGTGCGTCACCGCCATCGGCCCGCATCTGGAAGCCGCGAGAGGATCAGCCTACGAGGCCGTCAGCCGAATCTCCCTGGCTGGCGCGCACTACCGGACCGACATCGGGGACCCGTCGCGGCTGGGCCCCTACGGGCCTTCGGTCGTGCGACAAGAACCATGATCACACGACCTTTGGCCCACCGGGCTTCTCCGGGCCTCCGGTCGTGCGAAAAAACCATGATCGCACGACCTTTGGCCCACCGGGCTTCTCCGGAACAGGCCCTCCCGACGTACCGAGAAAGTGAGTGAACACGCAGGTATGAACGCGACCGTCCAGACCGGCTCAACCATGGTGCCGCCCAAGGTGGCCATCGTGTTCGGCTCCCCGTCCGACGCACAGACGATGAGCAAGGCCGGCGCGACGCTGGAACGTTTCGGCGTCCCCTACGAACAGGTCTCGCTGTCCGCCCACCGTGCCCCCCATGCCCTCACCCGGTATGTGGGTGAGCTGCGGACCCGCGGGATCGCGGTTGTCATCGCCGGCGCCGGGCTCGCCGCCGCCCTGCCCGGCGCGGTCGCCGCGCTCACGACACTGCCGGTGATCGGCGTCCCGATCTCGGGCGGGGCGCTGGACGGTATGGACGCCCTGCTCGCCATCGCGCAGATGCCGCCCGGCGTCCCCGTGGCCACGGTCGGGCTGAACAACTCCACGAACGCGGCCGTGCTGGCCACCCAGATCCTCGCTCTGAACGACCCGGACCTGCACGTCCTGCTCACCGTGTTCAAGGACGACTTCGAGAAGGCCGCGGCCGCGGGCCTCGCCGAGATACTCCCGCCAGCCTGACGGGCTCGTCCCAGGCTCGTCCCAGAATCGTCCCAGGCTCGTCCCAGAATCGTCACAGGATGGGCGCGGGGAGGTATGCCGCGGCGTCGGGGTAGCGACGCACGACGTCCTCGACCCTGGCGTGGAAATCCGCGACCTGCGCGCGGGCAGCGCCGGTGAACGCGAGTGGCTCGGCCAGCACGGACGACAACGCGACGGCGTCCAGACCCAGCCGCTCGTCACCGGCGAGCCGTTTCATCAGATCGTTGTGGTCGGCGCCCTTCTCCCGCATCGTCAGGGCGACCGCGACGGCATGCTCGCGGATGACCTCGTGGGCGGTTTCCCGCCCGACCCCGCGGCGCACCGCCGCCATCAGGACCTTGGTCGTGGCCAGGAACGGCAGGTTGCGGTTCAGCTCGCGGGCGATCACTGCCGGGTAGGCCCCGAAGTCGTCCAGGATCGTCAGGAACGTCTCGTAGAGTCCGTCGGCGGCGAAGAAGGCGCCTGGAAGCGCCACCCTGCGCACAACCGAACAGGACACATCCCCCTCGTTCCACTGGTTCCCGGCGAGTTCGCCGGTCATGGTCGCGAATCCGCGCAGCACCACGGCCAGGCCACCGACCCGCTCACACGAACGCGTGTTCATCTTGTGCGGCATCGCCGACGAGCCCACCTGGCCCGCGGCGAAGCCCTCGGTGGCCAGTTCATGGCCGGCCATCAGTCGGATGGTCACCGCGAGGCTCGCCGGCGCCGCCGCAGCCTGCGCCAACGCGGTGAGGACGTCGAAGTCCAGCGACCGTGGGTAGACCTGGCCGACGCTGGTCAGCACCCGTCCGAAGCCAAGGAACTCCGCGATCCGCCGTTCCAGCTCGGCCAGTTTCGCCGGATCCGCGTCCAGCAGGTCGAGCATGTCCTGGCCGGTCCCGACCGGACCCTTCATCCCACGCAGCGGGTAGCGGGCGAGCAGCTCCTCGACCCGCTCGAACGCGACGAGCAGCTCCTGACCGGCGGAAGCGAACCGCTTGCCGAGCGTGGTTGCCTGCGCCGGCACATTGTGGCTGCGTCCGGTCATCACCAGCGTGTCGTACCCGGCGGCAAGCTGCCCGAGCCGGGCCAGCGCCGCCACCATCCGGTTCTGGATCAGCACCAGCGAGCTGCGCACCTGGAGCTGCTCGACGTTCTCGGTGAGATCCCGAGACGTCATGCCCTTGTGCACGTGCTCATGGCCGGCAAGGGCGTTGAACTCCTCGATCCGGGCCTTCACGTCATGGCGCCGAATCCGCTCCCGTTGCGCGATCGAATCAAGGTCGACGTCGGTGAGGACCCGCTCATAGTCGTCGATCACACCCGCGGGGATGGCCAGGCCCAGGTCCCGCTGAGCGCGCAGCACCGCCAGCCAGAGCCGGCGTTCCTGGACGACCTTGTTCTCCGGTGACCACAGGCTGGTCAGTTCGGCCGAGGCATAGCGGGTCGCCAGAACATCGGGAATCACGGACGTGGTCACCATAGAGGCCATCGTGCCCCACCGGCGGGTCGCAATCCCCAGCTCGGGCTCCGCCGGCCTCCGGACCCGGCACAAAACTTTCGAGACACAAGCTTTCGAGGTTTGTACGATCAAAAACGGCCTCACAGCCGAACAAAGCTCGAAAGATCGCGGCGGACGACAGCCAGCAGGTGACGACGGGCCGGTGACGACGGACACCGGCTAATGGATGATGACCTCCAGGACGATCATCACGAGGCCGAGCGCGGCGCTGCTGCAGGCGTACACGACCAGCCGCCAGCCGGTCAGCTGACAGGCCCGGCCGGCAACGGTGCCCCAGATCGCGAGCAGCACCACCGACGTCCCCAGCGCCGCCTGCTGGGCGCCCACCACCGAAGCACCCGCGGCGGCGGCGATGCCCAGCGCCACCATCGGCGGCACCGCTGCCTGCACAATCGGCCAGTGCTCGGCCAATGCCGCGCGCACCTCGCCCAGCGACGGCTTCGTGCCCGTGCTGAGCCGGTCACTGACGACCCGCGAGTAACCGTGCGCGAGCCAGAACACCATGACGGTCACGGCGACCGTCAGGGCGATTTCAAAGCTCTCGATGTGCTCCGGGTCCTCCGCCGCGACGACGGCCGCGACGAGAATGGTCCCGTAGATCGCGTTCGCGGGGTCACCGGTCCGCATGATCAGCCAGCGGACGATGCCCCGACGCCACCGCGGCCCATCGGGCTGCGCGGGTGTCGTGTCCGGCCCGGCACGGCTATCCACGGCTGTCACCGATGGCTGTCGCTCGGTCACGATCCCCCTTAGGATGCCCGGGGCCACCGACGATGCCGGCGGACCAGCCCGCGCCAGACCCGGACCGCTACAATTAGTTCACTTACCGTCACCATTGTCGGTCACACATAGGGACTCCGCATGTCGGGGACACCCGCGCAGGCATCGGCTCCGGCATCGGCGCGACTCGATACGGTCGGCGTGCCTCGATACGGTCTCGGTATGCCGCTGACGCATGAGGAGTTCGCCGGGCTGACCCATCTGGGATCCGGCAAGGTACGGGAGCTGTTCGCCGTCGGCGACGATTCGGTCCTGCTGGTCGCCAGCGACCGGATCTCCGCCTTCGACGTCGTGCTGCCCACCGACATCCCGGACAAGGGCGCCGTCCTCACCGGACTCTCCCTGTGGTGGTTCGACCAACTCGCCGACATCGTGCCGTCCCACCTGCTCAGTGCGAACGTGGACGAGTACCCCGATGAGCTCGCGCCCTATTCCGAGCAGCTACGCGGCCGGTCGATGCTGTGCCGACGGCTGTCGATGGTGCCGATCGAGTGCGTGGCCCGCGGATACCTGACCGGCAGTGCTCTCAAGGACTATCGGCGAACCGGCTCGGTCAGCGGCCACACCCTGCCGGCAGGGCTCCTCGACGGCAGCAGGCTGCCGCTGCCGATCTACACACCGTCGACGAAAGCCGCGGTCGGCGAGCACGACGAGAACATCAGCCGAGCGGACGCGGCCACCCGCGTCGGCACGCAGGTGGCCGCCGACCTGGAGAGACTCACGTTGACGATCTTCGGACGCGCGACCGATCTCGCCGCCGAGCGCGGCATCATCCTCGCCGACACCAAGTTCGAGTTCGGCCATGACACCGACGGCGTCCTGCGACTGGCCGACGAGATACTGACCCCGGACTCATCCCGATTCTGGCCGGTCGACAGCTGGCAGCCAGGGCGCTCGCAGCCGTCCTTCGACAAACAGTTCATTCGTGACTATCTGATCTCCACCGGCTGGGACCGCTCCGTACCCGGCCCCGAACTGCCCGACCCGGTCGTCGAGGCCACCCGCGACCGCTACGTCGAGGCGTACGAGCGCCTGACCGGTACGTCCTTCGCCGACTACCTGGCCACAGCCTAAGATCACCCGACAGCAGGGGCGCTCTAAGATCGCGATGTTTGAGCCCAGCGGGTAACGCGCTTAGTGGTCGGGCATCCCGGCACGTCGGCGCCCGTGTTCGCCACTGCCGGCGGCTCGCCACGCCCGGACGTCGTGAGGATCCCGCCGCAGACGGGCAGGATCGAGGATGAACCGAACCATAGGCGATCTTTCGGATCATCACGACAAAGACGGACGGGGTGCGATATGCGGTGGGTGACAGGCGAGCGCGGGCGATTGCGGACGCGTTACGCTGACTGCCGACGTCCGGTACCCCCACGAGGACTGGAACGACACTGATGGCCACAGCCCGAACCACGACTTCGACGCGCCCCCGACCGTCCAACGGCGGGAAGCCGACACTGGTACGCAGCCGCGCGGACCTCGAGACGCTACTCCACCCGTCACCCTTAGCGCCCGTGGAAACGCGTGCAGTCGTGATGACAATGGGGGCGTTGCACGCCGGGCACTGCGAACTCATCCGGACGGCCCGTGCGCGTGCCGATCAGTTGATCGTCACGATCTTTGTCAACCCGCTCCAGTTCGGCCCGGGGGAAGATCTTTCGCGCTACCCCCGGATGCTCGAGGCGGACCTGGAGATCTGCGCCGCCGAGGGGGTCGACGTCGTCTTCGCGCCGACGCTCGTGCACGAGGCCCCACCCGCTGTC
>NZ_CAUVXI010000287.1:0-5335 GCF_963555845.1 Protofrankia sp. Cas8
CCACGGCACCTGGCAGGCCTACCAGGCCGGCCCGGACGCCACCCTCACCTTCACAGCGCACTTCGACCTCGGCATGCCCAGCCTCGCCGCGATCATCGACCCGATCGCCGAACGCACCTTGCGCGACAACATGCAGCGGATCCTGCGCGGTCTGTTCGGCGATCACGTGGTTTTTCCTGCCGACGGCGACATCCACGACGACGACGCCACGCTTTCCACTGAAAGGGGAGCGGTGCGATGACGACGATTACCGTCCCCGAGCCCCGTCCGCTGGCCGCGGGCGACCTGCCGACCAGCCCTGAGCAGGCCCGGCAGCTGTTCCGTTCGGTTTTCGCCCAGCTCGCCTCCGGTGTCACCGTGCTCGCCACGGTGACACCGGCCGGCCCCACCGGCATGACCGCGAGTGCGGTCACCTCACTCTCCCTGGATCCACTGCTCGTGCTCGCCTGCGTCGGCAACCGGTCAGCCACCCTGGTGGAGATCCGCGAGGCCGGTCGGTTCTCCATCAACGTGCTCGACGCGAGCGGCGTCGAGCTGGCCACCGGCTTCGCCTCCCGGCCGCCGGCAGACCGATTCGCCGACGTGTCCCACGAGATCGTCCACGAGGTGCCCGTACTCGACGACGCGCTCGCGTGGACCACCTGCACGGTGCACGCCCTGCATTCTGGTGGTGATCACACCATCCTCGTCGGTTCCGTCATCGGGCTCTACCGGGGCCACGGTCGACCGTTGCTGTGGCACGACGGGCGCTTTCAATCCATTTCGCGTGGACGGCAAGGCGGCGAAGACCCCGATATGTAGCATCTCATCCGGGCAGCTGACGTGCGGCATTTATATGTATCTTTCATAACGCATGGCATATTGGTCGAAATATCATGGCGAGTACAAACAGAAGGAATAAACTTCGCCACATCGCATCGCCGACCCATGTGCCGCGGTACCATACGACCCGACGAATGAACTCGTAAAGAAAGGAGTCCGGCGTCATGCCTGATCGGCTCATCGCAGATCCTCGCGGATTCGGCCGGCGCGCCACGTTGGATGTGTGAGACGTGGATGGTGACTCTTCTGCAGACATCTTCCTGTTCTACCGCGACGGCACCGGGAAACAGCAGGTGGTGAACCTGACCGCGGCCGTGGGTGTGACGGTCGGTCGCGGTCCCGGTAGCGACGTCAGGCTGGCGTGGGACAGCAAGGTCTCACGCCTGCATGCACAGTTCCAACAGATCGGAACCAACTGGATACTGATCGACGGAGGGTTGTCCCGTAACGGCACCTTTGTGAACGGGGAACGGCTCGTCGGACGGCGACGACTCGGGGACGGCGACGTTATTCTCGTCGGTTCGACCTCGCTGACTTATCGTGACAACCGCTTCGGCCGCGCATCCGCCGGCCGTGGCGCGATAGAGACCCAAGACGTGAACAATATCGTGACCCTGCGTTCCCTGTCGTCGACCCAGCTGCTGGTACTGGAATCCCTGTGTCGCCCGTACCAGGAGCGAACCCCGTACACGACTCCCGCAACAAATCGGCAGATCGCCGACGAGTTGTTCTTCAGTGTCGAGGCGGTCAAGACCCACCTACGGACGTTGTTTCGCAAGTTCGGCGTGGAAGAACTGCCGCAGAACCAGAAGCGAATGAAGCTCGTCGAGCTGGCTTTCCAGGCCGGGTTGGTGTCCGAGCGCGAACATTGATCGTCACCGCTGGCCCACCACGCCGCCCTCCCAGCCCCGTCGCCCGATGACTTCGGGCGTTCCGCGGTCAGACCGAGCGTCGCGTGTGGGATGATCGTGGCGGCATCCTTCGCGAGGTGCCCTGGGAGACCGGGGAGAATCGGGAAGCCGGTGAGAGTCCGGCACGGGCCCGCCGCGGTCATCGGGGAGTCACCGTCCACGCGCGCAGGCGCAGCCACTGGGCCACCTGGCCTGGGAAGGCCGGGCGGCCAGGCGTTGATCCGAGAGTCCGAAGACCGGCCTCGCATGTGTGCCACCCGCCGATGGTCGGGTGGTCGGAGCGCGGGAGCCTCGCCATGTCCGTAAATATCTACGATGTGATCAAAAAACGCCGTGACGTGCGTGCCCAGTTCACCGGAGCGCCGATCGCGGCCGATGTCCTGGACCGTGTGCTTGCGGCGGCTCATGCCGCCCCGAGCGTCGGCCTGAGTCAGCCATGGGACTTCATCCTGGTCGAAAACATCCGAACCCGGAAAACCTTTCATGATCATGTCAGGCATGAACAAGCTGTCTTTGCGGCGACACTGACCGCGGACCAAGCCACCCGTTTCAGCCGGATCAAGATCGACGGCGTACTGGAGTCCACGCTGGCCGTCGTGGTGACATACGACCCGCGGCGGGGCGCACCAGCTGTCCTGGGACGACACTCCATCGCGGATGCCGGGCTGTATTCCGTATGTCTGGCCATCGAGAACCTGTGGCTGGCAGCGACCGCCGAAGGCCTCGGCGTCGGCTGGGTGTCCTTCTATCGTGAACAGGCCGTTCGGAACATGCTCGGGATTCCCGACGAGGTCCGCCCTGTCGCGTGGTTGTGCCTGGGACCTGTCACACATCATGAGACCGTCCCCGACCTGGAACGGCACAACTGGGCCTACCGGCGCGCTCTGCCTCAGGCAGTCCATCACGAGATGTGGTAATCAGCCGGTCAGGAATCGACGGTCGGCCACCTTCAAGCCAAGGTGGCCGACTGTCTGCGGCTCTCCGGGAAGCGAACGTAGCGGCCGCCCCGGAGCCTGTTTCAGGCTTGTTTCACAGCACCCGATTTCACAGCACCCGGGTTCAGAACAGCAGTTTCAGAGGGCGGAGACTACCTGCTCGTAGTCCAGCCGTGGGCTGCGGTCGAACCACGGGTTCTCCCCGGGAGTGCCGATGTTTATGACTGCGAGTGTCCGCAACGGCTGGTCGGCGAAGAACTCCTTGTCGACAGCGGTGGCGTCCAGGCCCGTCATCGGGCCGGCCGCCAGCCCAGCGGCGCGGATACCCAGAATGAGGTAGCCGATCTGCAGGCCGGCGTTGAAGCGGGCCGTCTGCTCGCGAGCGACCGGTTCGGTGAAGAAGTCCTTGGCGTTCGGCAGATGGGGGAAGACCTGCGGGAGGTTCTCGTGGAAGTCGACGTCCGCGGCCACGATGGCCACGAGCGGCGCAGACTGCGTCTTCGCCTGGTTACCCGGGCTGAGATGCTGTACCAGCCGTTCCCGAGCCTCGGGCGAACGGACCAGGATGATCCGCAGCGGCTGCGCGTTCATACTGGTCGGCGCCCATTTGATCAGCTCATAGATGGCACGGACCTGCTCGTCGGACACCGGATCGTCGCTGAACGTGTTCGCAGTCCGGGCCGTGTGGAACAATAGATCCGCGGCGGCGGCGTCCAGCAGCAGAGCGTCTTCGCCGGTAGCGATATCGGTGATGGTCATGGAGGTCGGGACTCCTGATAGTCGGGTGGTTGCCATGAGCGCTCCGGGGACTGCGGCCTACGGGCGCGCGATCTGACGATCGTCGCGCGCCCGTAGGCCCAGCTGCTTAATTGAACCGACAACTATGCTGCCGGCATCCCGACTGCGATGTGAGCTGCGCCTCCAGGCCCGCTCTCGGCGGGGACGGGTACGAAGGGCTGCCACCAAGGGCTGCTACCAAGGGCTGCTACCAAGGGCGGCATCGATCCGTGGAGAGTGCTCGGATGTCTAGTAACCCACGTCCGGGGGTCGCGCTGCGGACCCGGCTGATGTTCGGCCTGCTGGCCCTGCTCACGGTGGGGTTGTCCGCCACCGCCGCCATCAGCATCTTCGCGCTGCGTACCTATCTTTTCCAGCAGACGGACGACCAGCTGCGCGGCGCCCAGAATCTCGTGACAGCACGTAGCGGATTGCTGGCCCGGATGACACCGGTGATCGGCGCCGAAAGCCTGCAACGGGTGATCGCCCCGACCGACTACGTGGTGGAACTCCGCCTGCGCGACGGTTCGGTCCGGGTCGTCACCGGAAGCGGTAGTGGTCCCACGCCATCGCGTCCACTCCTCGACGCCGTCACGGACATCGACGCCCGGATCGCCTCCGGAGCGCCGTTCAACATCGTCGACGGCGGCAGACGCTTCCGCGCCGTCGTCGGGGTGCTACCCGCCGACGGCGGGACCGACCTGGTCGCCGTCCCACTGCGCCCGGTAACCACGACCGTCGCCCGGCTGGCGGGGATAGAGCTCATTGCCAGCCTCGCTGTCCTTGTCGGCGCGGGTATCTCGGCGTGGCTGCTTCTCGGCCGTGGCCTGCGGCCGTTGCGGGACGTCGCGGAGACCGCCGCGGCAATCGCCGGCGGGGACCTGTCTCGGCGCGTGCCCGACTCGCCGGTGCGCAGCGAGGTCGGCCGGCTCGCCGCCGCGCTCAACATCATGCTCGGTCAGATCCAGGCTGCGTTCGAGGAACGGGTCCGCTCACAGGAACGGCTGCAGCGGTTCGTCGCCGATGCCTCCCACGAGCTGCGGACTCCGCTGACCTCCATTCGCGGTTATGTCGACCTGATGCGCCAGGGTGTCGTCCCACCGACGGGTGTGGACGATGCGCTGCGGCGCGTCCAGGAGGAGAGCGCCCGGATGAGCGCGCTGGTCGACGACATGCTCTATCTGGCCCACCTCGACGAGCACCGGCCGCTGGACCGCTCGAACGTGGACCTGTCCGCCGTGCTGCGGGATGCGGTCGCCGATGCAACCGCGGTGGAGCCGGACCGTCCCATCGCATTGACCTGTCCGGACCGGTGCATGGTGGTCGGGGACGCGGACGCCCTGCGCCAGGTGGTCGGGAACCTCCTGTCGAACGTGCGGGTCCATACGCCGGTGACAGCCCGGGTCGAGGCGAGGCTTGGCCGTGACAGCACCCGCGTCCACCTCGAGATCCGTGACTTCGGACCGGGTATGCCCCAGGAATCGGCTGAACGGATATTCGACCGCTTCTGGCGGGCATCGGGGAGTCGCGATCGGATCCATGGTGGCAGCGGTCTGGGCATGTCCATCGTCGCGGCCGTCGCGGCGGCGCACGGTGGCACCGCTGACGTACATTCCGCTCCCGGCATCGGGACCACCGTCCGGCTCTTCCTCCCGGTGGGTGAACCGGAATCGCCCGGTCCACCCACGGGAGAACTCGGCAGTGTCAATTACGAAAGGCAGGCCGCCGGACCGCCGGCCTGAAGAGTCGACAGCGAGCAGACCGCGGCCTGTGGGTAGTAGCTCCCCATGACCGCCGCGGCCGATGCCGGGTTGTTGTCAGGCGGAACATTCTGGACGGCATACGGAAAATTACCGAGAAGGTTGCGCAGCAGCAGCACGTGCGGCGTCG
>NZ_CAUVXI010000288.1:0-2813 GCF_963555845.1 Protofrankia sp. Cas8
GGAATGATGACCCGGATCACAGTCCCGCCTGCCTCCTGGCGGCAGAACAGGCACGATGGGGTTGTGTCCGAAATCCCAAAACGTGCGATCGTCAGAACCGCCAAGCTGGCGAGTCTTCCGCTGGGCATCGCCGGACGGGCCACAGTCGGTATGGGTAAGCGACTCGGTGGACGTCCCGCCGAGATCGTCGCCTCGGAGCTCCAGCAGCGCACGGCCGAGCAGATCTTCCGTGTTCTCGGTGAGCTCAAGGGCGGCGCGATGAAGCTCGGACAGGCCCTGTCGGTCTTCGAAGCCGCGCTGCCCGAGGATATGGCCCGGCCGTACCGGACGGCCCTGACGAAGCTGCAGGAGGCGGCGCCGCCCCTGCCTGCGGCGTCGGTCCACCGCGTGCTGGCGGACGATCTCGGTCCGGACTGGCGGGCGAGGTTTCGCGACTTCGACGACACGCCGGCGGCCGCGGCGAGCATCGGCCAGGTTCACCGGGCGGTGTGGGCGGATGGACGCGACGTCGCCGTCAAGATCCAGTATCCTGGAGCGGGGCCGGCGTTGCTCGCAGACCTCACCCAGCTCGCACGCGCGGCCCGGTTGTTCGGTGCGCTGACCCCCGGGCTGGACATCAAACCGCTGGTCACCGAGCTGAAGGCACGCATCGTCGAGGAACTGGACTACCGCCTGGAGGCGGCGTGGCAGGCAGCCTTCGCCGAAGCGTTCGACGGCGACCCCGACATCTGCGTGCCCAGGGCCATCACGGGCACCAACCACGTCCTGGTATCCGAGTGGATCGACGGCAGACCCCTGTCAAAGATCATAAACGAGGGCACGCCCGCCGAACGCGACCGGGCCGGGCTGCTGCTCGTACGGTTCCTGTACTCCTGCCCCGGACGGGTCGGGCTCCTGCACGCGGACCCGCATCCGGGCAACTTCCGGCTGCTGGCGGATGGTCGGCTCGGCATCCTCGACTTCGGCGCGGTCAATCGGCTACCCGACGGGCTGCCCGAACCCATCGGCCGGCTCTGCCGGCTGGCCCTGCACGGCGATGCGGACGCCGTCATGGCAGGTCTACGAGCCGAGGGTTTCATCCTGCCGACGGCCAAGATCGGCGCGGCGGACCTCCTCGGGTACCTCGCGCCGATCCTCGGTCCTGTCGCCACCGAGGAGTTCCGCTTCTCCCGTGACTGGCTGCGAGCGGAGGCCGTCCGCCTGGGCGACCCCCGCTCCCCCGCGGCCCAGCTCGGCCGTCAGCTCAACTTGCCCCCGTCCTACCTGCTGATCCACCGGGTGACCCTGGGAGCGGTCGGCATCCTGTGCCAGCTCGACAGCGCGGGGGCGTTTCGCGCCGAGATGCAGCGCTGGCAACCCGGCTTCGCCCCGCCGGGGTCGGCGGCGGCTGAACACGCCGCCTGGGCGAACCGGCCCGGACGCGGGCTACCGGCACTCGCCGTCGAAATGGATCAATCTGGTCTCCAGCCGCTGCCGCTGCCACTACAGCTGCCGCTGGCGACGCCGCTCGTGCCGGAACAACCCAGCCAGCCGAAGCGGACGAGAAAGGACAGGCAGCCGCAGCCGCCGGTGCCGCCTCGGCCGCGTGACGCCACCGACAAACAGGATGCCCCCGACGTCACAACACCCGGTACAGCCACGCCCGGTACAGCCACGCCCGGTACAGCCACGCCCGGTGATGGCAGTTCTGGTGCGTGTGCTCCCCCCGGAACGGCGGTCGAAAGCGCCTGAGCATGCGCTGGATCACGCCGCGTCAACCTGCCTGTCTTTGCTTGCCCTCAAACATTTCCCGGAGTTAGAGTGCCCGGCAATAGGGGCGTGGATGAAGGAGCGGGGCTGGGGCGCGTAGATCGCGAGGCGGAGGAGGGAGGCACCCTGGTGTTGGGTGTCGACCGACGACAACGACGCGAGGTGCGTGCCCCAGCCCCGCGACGCCGCGTCCCCTATTGCCGGTCGCTCTTGATGTTCTCTATCTTCTATCCAATGTTGACGATCCGTAAATCTGGACGAACGTTGCGTAGAAGCAGATAGCCGCATACTGGGGGGTAACGCGATGCACGCAACCGATCTGGTGGCAGCACGACATCCTGGCGTCTTTCCCATCACCCTGGGGGAAATCGCTGCCGCCCACCCTGCGGTGAGCGACTCGTCACCGCTTGCCGGCTACGGTAACTGCACGGCCTGTCCATGCCCGGGTTTCACCGGAAGCACCTACACCTGCGACCGCGGCGGCTGCGGCCACCACTACGACTCGCACTGGTAGAGATCGCCGGGGCACCGGTCAAGCAACCATGCGCGACCATCGAACGGTGACACGAACCCGCCATGATCCTACCCATCCAGGATACTCTCATCGATGAGAGTATCCTGGATGAGAGTATGATCGAGGCAGGTTGGCATGGCCGAGTTCATCGGACGGGAACGCGAGCTGGCGACGCTTGACCGACTGTTGCAGCGGGTCAGGACCGGCGGCCGGGCGGGTCGTCCTGGTCGGGCTGTCCTGATGCGCGGACGCCGCCGCGTCGGCAAGTCACGATTGGCCGAGGAGTTCGTCGACCGCGCGGGCGTGCCATACCTGTTCTTCACCGCGTCGGCACAGCCGGACATGGCGATGGATCTCCGCCTGTTCACCGAGGCGGCCGCAAGCTCGGATCTTCCAGACGCCGGCCTGTTCCATGAGCAGAAACCCGGATCCTGGGATGCGGCGCTGCGGCTGCTGGCCGGTGCGCTGCCCGCGGACCAACCCAGCGTGGTGATCCTGGACGAGATGCCGTACCTCATCGCCAACGACCCCGGTTTCGAGGGGACACTGC
>NZ_CAUVXI010000288.1:3149-5657 GCF_963555845.1 Protofrankia sp. Cas8
AGAAGCTGTTCGATCGCGAGCTGTCCCGGCGACCGGTCCTTCTGCTGTGCATCGGCTCGGACCTGGCGATGATGGAGGCGCTCAATTCCTACGGCCGGCCGTTTCACCAACGCGCCGGCGAGATGGTGATCCCGCCGCTGAACCCGGCCGACGTGTCCACGATGGTGGATCTGAGTTCTGCCGATGTCTTCGACGCCTACCTGGTGACCGGTGGGCTGCCGCTGATCCTGGACGAGTGGCCCGGCGGCGCCTCAGTTCACGACTATCTGCGGGAGGCGGTCGACGATCCCACCTCCGCTCTGCTGGTCAGCGCCGAACGTGCGCTGGCCGCCGAGTTTCCCGTCGAGGCGCAGGCCCGCGGGGTCCTTGGTGTCATCGGGTCCGGGGAACGGGCCTTCTCGCTTATCGGACGGGCCGCCGGCGGGATCGCGCAGGGCTCCCTGAGCCGCGCGTTGCAGCTGTTGACTGCGAAACGTCTGGTGACCGCCATGGTTCCGCTCTCAACCCGACCCTCCCGCGAAACCCGGTATCTGATCGCCGACCCCTATCTTCGATTCTGGCTGACATTCCTCGGCCCGTACCTCCATGAAATCGAGCGGGGCCGCGGCGACCTGGTTCTCACCAGGATCGAATCCTCCTGGGCCACCTGGCGAGGACGGGCGATCGAGCCGGTGATCAGGGATGCGCTGCACCGGCTTCCCGCGGGGGTCCTACCGGACGAGACGAACGTCATCGGCGGCTACTGGACCCGTACCAACGACCCGGAAATCGACATCGTCGGCGCGGACCGGGAACCGATCGCCAAAAGGATCACCATGGTCGGATCGATCAAATGGCAGAACAACCATGCCTTTGACGTGCACGACCTCGCCCGGCTCGCCCACCACCGGTCGCAGCTTCCCGGCGCCGACGACTCGACCCCCCTGCTCGCGGTGACCCGTACCAGCACGGCGACGGCCGGCATCCTCGCCCTCGGCCCGAACGACCTGCTCACCGCCTGGCGCCCCTGAAGCACGCGCCGGTTCAGGACACGCCCCAGCCCCGCTCCTTGATCCACGTCCCTATTGCTGGGCGCTCTTTGGGAACGATGTGAATCTGGTGTTGTGGTAGGAGCATCAGATTCACATCGTTCTTTGTCATAGATACCGGGATGATCGGTACAGTACGGGTTGGCCCTCAGCGGCTGGAGTCGATCAGGTCGCGGTCGGGCGGCGCTGCGTGATCGGTGGGGCCACGCCGCCCGGCACGCACCCCCCGGATCCCGAGCCAGCCGACGGCGGTGCCGATCGTGAGCGAGACGGCGGTGAGCACCAAGTGCACCAGGAAGAACCCGGTCGGACCATCGCTCCAGGACCGGTCGTCGACCCAGATGTTCTTCAGGAACGTCGGCCAGATCACCCACGACCAGACACCCACCGCGACCAGGAACCAGGCAGCACGCTTCGACAGAGTCACCCCACCAGCCTCGCACCCCACGTCAGCGCCGGCTCCGCCCGGACCAGCCAGTCAGGCGGATCACCGCGGCGGCACGAGCTCGTGGCAAGTTCAGAGCTACTTCAGATATCATTGCGCCCATGGCAGCGTCAGTAGCGCGCGTCTCCTTCCCCTACAGCGATCTTCTCCGCCAGCCCAAGCGCGTCCTCGCCTACATCGATGAAGGCGTTGTGGTCGAACTGGCCCGGCGCGACGGCCCGAACCTTCGGGTCGAACTGGCCGACCGCGCCGCCGACGTCGAGGAGGCGCTTGCGCTGACCGCCCGCATCCTGCGGCAGACCCTCCACGACGATGCGGCCCGCTCTGTCCTTGAGGCCGTGATCACGGACGTCTTCCCGTGGATTGAACTGCTTCCCGTCGACGAGCAGGCGGAGTGCGTCAGCACGCTCCTGCGGCGGCTGCAGGCAAGCGCCGAAGCCGGCGTCCTGGCGCCCTTCACCCAGCTCGCGCATGAGTGGAAGCAGACCGCCGCGATCCACGCGGATCCCGCCCTCACCGCAGACCTCAGCCGGCCGCTGCCCGGCGACGGCCCCGTCCTCCATCGACCTTCATGACTGGACGTGGCGAGCGGATCCCTCGTCCCCCTGACCCGGACAAGTGGGACATTGTCGCAGCCAGCAATGACGCAGGCAAGGGCTGGGACGAACTCTGCCGAACCCATTCGGCTGCCGCCCGAACCGCCTTCGATGCGTTACAGACTGATCCGCGACATAGAACACAACGCCAGCACCCGCTACAAGGTGCCCTCGGCAAAAAGTCGATCGGTGGGCGCGAGCTCCCGCAATGGCAATACGAAGCTAGCGGCGGCGGACGTGTCTGGTACTGCATCGACGACGAGAAACAACGCATCTGGATCACCCGTGCCGGTGCAGGCCATCCAAAAGCAACCGAATAGCGGTTCTGCGTGCTCCACTCGACTCGCCGTTGCTCGACGCGTGCGTGTCCGTGGTCTGGGTGGCCAGGCACGCATTGCTACGACCGTTTGAACCCGCCGTGCTTTACCACCGCGCCCGT
>NZ_CAUVXI010000289.1:0-5231 GCF_963555845.1 Protofrankia sp. Cas8
GTCCCGGGCGGATGAGATAGCGCCTGGCAACGCCGAATCAATCGACCTCGCGCACCAGGTCACCGCGGGCATGGGCCGCGACCCCCGGGTCCGGGCGCTGGTACAGACGGTCGTGCCGGTGGCGGGTCTGCTCGCCCAGTGCGGCACGTGGCTCGGTGACCACGAGTTCGCGGCCCTGGCGTCCGTCGCCGGCCAGCCAACGGTGGACGGTGTCCCCCTGCTGCTGTCGGTGGACCGCTTCCGCGCGGCGAACCCGCGGATCGAGGCGGCGCTCGATGATCGGTCCATGCTGCTGGGCCGGCTCGGGCTCGCCGGGGTCCAGCTCGCCGTTGCGCTGATCCGGCCGGGGCTGGTCACCGAAGCGACCGGGCTGGTCACCGAGCTTGCGCACCGCAGCGGTCTGCCCGAACTGCGGGCACTACTGGAGCGTCAGTTCACCGACCGGGCCGACGTCCTCAAGGCCCAGACCGCGCTGCGCCGCCTGGACGCCGTGCTCGACGCCCACCCGGTCCCGTCGGCAGACACATTACGGACCCGCCGGGAACGCCTTGAAGCGGGCGCCCACGCGCTGGCCGAACTGAAACTGTTCGGTGATCTGCGTCTGGGCGAGGTCGACGTGGACGACGACCAGCGGGAGGCGATCGAGCTGCTGCTGGGCGCTGCGGGCGGCGAGGTGACCGCCCGGCTCGGCCTGCCACCGGATACCCCCGCCGACGACATCCGAGCCGCGTTGCTCACTACTCTCGACCGCTACCGCCGGCTCAGCGAGAACCGGCTCGCCTCCCGTCCGCTGCGCCGCGCCGCAGCGACGCTGCGCCGCACCTGCGAAGGCCTGCTCACCGGGGATGACATCGCACGACCGGCCGACCGACCGGCCGACCGACCGGCCGATCGGCCGCGGACTTCACCGTAACCGACAGGCGGACTGCCGCACTGTGCCATGCTGACCATCGCGTGCCATGCTGGACACCGTGCGAATCTCGTCGATCGGCCGCATTCCGGTCATACGGGTAGAATCATAATAGCCATATCAGGTAGTGGGCATCTGGCCAGGACGGTGCGGACACGCCCGCACGGAGTCGCGGCGCACGGTCGAAGGGGGAACAGCGTGTCAACGCCGCTGAGAATCGTCAGCAGTATAGGGGAAGTGATCATAACAGGTGATCGCCCTTTTGTGGTGGGTCGGGGGAAGGGATCCGACCTGGTGCTGTTAGACCGCCAGGTTTCGCGCCGCCACGTGGAAATTACGTGCACCAATTCTGAATGGACCGCGAAGGACGTCAGCTCGTACGGAACCTGGGTGGACGGAGAACGCGTCCAGCAGATCACCGTGCGGGGCGAGGTACGACTCCGGCTCGGCGCGCTCGACGGCCCCGAGCTCGTGATGCGCCCGGTCGTGGCGGACATCCCGAAACAGCCGGAGCTCGATCCGCGCTCGGAGATGTCCACGGTCTGGCGCGGCAGCCCCGAGTACGAACGCGACCGGCAGGCGGTCGCCGCCGCCGCCACTGCCACGGCCACCACCGCGGCCAACGGTATAACGAGGCTGGAACGCGAACACGGCCGGCGCAACACCTACCCGCTCCGGCGGGGGACGATGTCGATGGGGCGGTCCCGGGACAACGACATCGTCGTGGCCGACCTGCTCGCCTCCCGACGCCATGCCGAGATTTTCGTCGGCCAGAGCGGCGTACATGTCGTCGATCTCGACTCGGCAAACGGGACATTCCTCAACGGCAGGAAGATCAGCCGGGAGGCCGTCGCCCAACGCGACATCATCGCCGTCGGCCATCATCTTTTCCAGCTCGAAGGCGACACGCTGGTCGAATATCTCGACTCCGGGGACGTCACCTTCGAGGCTGACGGCCTCAACGTCTTCGTCAAGGACATGCAGATCATGCATGACGTGAGCTTCCGACTACCTGGGCGGGCATTGCTGGCCGTCATCGGCCCCAGCGGCTCGGGCAAGTCGACCCTGCTGAACGCGCTGACTGGTTTCCGACCAGCCGACGACGGCACCGTCCGCTATGCCGGCCGGGACATGTACGCCGAATACAGCGAACTACGCCGGCGAATCGGGCATGTCCCGCAGGATGACCTTCTCCACACCACGCTGACGGTCCGCAAGGCGCTGGAATACGGCGCGCGGCTACGCTTCCCTCCGGACACCACAAAGGACGAACGCAGGGAACGCGTCGACGAGGTTCTCCGCGAACTGGGGCTCGACCAGCGCGCGGATGTCGCTGTGCAGAACCTGTCCGGTGGGCAACGCAAACGCACCAGCGTGGCGCTGGAACTGCTGACCAGACCGACGCTGCTGTTCCTGGACGAGCCCACCTCCGGCCTCGACCCCGGCATGGACCAGAACGTGATGGGCGCACTGCGGACGCTGGCCGACGGTGGTCGAACCATCGTGGTGGTGACCCACAGTGTTGCACAGCTCGATATCTGTGACTATATTCTTGTGCTTGCCAAGGGCGGGCGTACCGCTTATTTCGGCCCGCCGAAAAGCGCCCTCACCTTCCTCGGGAAGAACTCGTGGCCGGACGTCTTCCAGATGTTGGAATCCGCCTCACCTATCGAGCTGGCGGATCGGTTCCGGAACTCCGAGTACTTCGTCCCGGCGTCCGTCACGGCACCGCCCGCGCGCCCGATACCGACGGCGCTGCCAAGCGCACGCCAACAGTCCCTTTTCTCACAGATAGCGACGCTGAGCCGCCGCCAGCTGAGCGTCATCACCTCGGACCGCTCCTACCTCTGGCTGATCGTGGCATTTCCGTTCCTGCTGGGCATACTCCCCCGGGTCGGACCGGCGCCGCACCGCCTGGACCCGCTGCCCAACGGCATACCGAACGTCGATGCGCAGATGCTGCTCCTCGTGGTCGTGCTCTGCGCGTGCTTCATGGGAATGGCGAACTCGATCCGGGAGATCGTCAAGGAGAAGGCGATCTACCGGCGAGAGCGGGCCATCGGCCTCTCGATCACGGCCTACCTCGGGTCGAAGGTCGTCGTCCTCGTCATCATCACCACGCTGCAGAGCATCGTCTTCACGATGATCGGAATGACCAACCGCACACCGCGCCAGGCGGTCGCACTCAGCGTGCCCATGCTGGAGGTCATCCTGGCGGTGACCATGATCTCGATATCGTCGGCAATGCTCGGCCTGGCGATTTCCGCCTGGGTCGACAATGCGGACAAGACCATGCCGCTGCTGGTGATGACCACCATGTCGCAGGTCGTTTTCAGCGGCGGGCTCGTCCCGCTGGAAGGCAAACTGGGTCTGCAACAGCTCAGCTATCTCATGCCGGCCCGCTGGGGCTACGCGGCGATCGCATCCTCGGCCGACCTCAATGACGTGGTGAAACTCGGCGACGCCCCCTTCTCCCGGGGCCCGGTCGATCCGCTGTGGGTGCATGCCGGTCACGTCTACATCACCGACATCGTGGCGGGTGTCGGTGTCGGATGTCTGGCGGTGGGTGCCTGCGCCCTGTTACTACGACGTCTCGATCCCAAGGTGTCCACTCGGCGGGGCCCGCTGTCGATGAGAAAAAAGACCTCGTCGTCATGAGTAACGCGATGAGTCACGCCGTCGTCCGCGACCTCGCGGGCGACCTCGCACGCACCAGCCATCCCGAGCCGTCCGCGGCGGTCACGCTGATCGCCACCGCGCTCGCGGCCTCCAGCGGACGGTCGGTGGCCGGTGTCGTCGCGGTAGCCCTCGCCGTGGGGACCGGCCAGCTCTCGATCGGGTGGAGCAACGACTACTTCGACCGGGTCCGGGACGCATCCAGCGGGCGGGACGACAAACCGGTGGCGCTCGGCGCCCTGCCTGCCCGGACGGTAGGCCTCGCCGCGGCGGTCACCCTGGTGGCGTGCGTACCCCTGTCCCTGCTGTCCGGGTGGCGGGCGGCCACCGCGCACCTGATCGCGGTCGCGCTGGCCTGGCTGTACAACATGGGGGTGAAGGGCACGGCCGCGTCGCTGATTCCGTTCGCCGTCGCCTATGCGCTGCTGCCCGCCTTCATCGTCCTGGGCCTACCCGGCCATCCCCTGCCTGCCTGGTGGCTGCTACTGGCCGGTGCCCTGCTGGGCTGCGGGGGGCACTTCGCCAACGTTCTGCCCGACCTCGACGACGACCTGCGTGCCGGCGTGCGCGGTGTGCCGCACCGGGTCGGGGCGCGCTGGTCGTTGTGGCTGGCCGTGACACTGCTCGCGGCCGCGTCCGTGGTGATCGCTTTCGGCCCGGGATCGGTCGGTCCGACGGCGATCGCGGGGCTCGCCGTGACCGGTGTCGCCGTCGTCGCGGTCCTGGTGAACGAATCCAACCGGGGGAATCCACCACCGGTCGGACGTGGGGCTTTTCGCGTCATCCTCGCGGTCGCGCTCGCCGATGTGGGGCTGCTGGTGGCGGCCGGACCCAACCTGGTCTGAAAACACCGGCTTCCAGCGCAACAGCCCGGAACCACCAGCCGGTCGCAACCGGTTCGAATGTCAAGCCCCGGCCCGACTGAAATCGATGCCGGACGGTGACTTGTATCAGACACAACGAAATCGCCAACAAGCGAACGTCATCCGACGGCCGATACTCATTATGAAAAGGACACGTAGAACCTCTACCTTGTGCTCGGTGTACGGAGGGGTAAAGCCGGATGTCCAGCCAGACACGAACGAACCCGGGCACCATCATCGGGCCGGAACCGTCAGCGCAGCTCCTTCGAACGGCCCGGCCACCTCGACAACGGCCGCACCCCGTACCGAAAATCACGACCACCAACCGGATGCACACGGCGGTACTGACCGGGCAGGGTGCCGCGTTCCCGCCGCCGATGGACCAGCAGGCACTGTGGGACGAAGTGTTCGCTCACCGTTACAATGACAATCGGACCGCCCAGCGGATTTTTCTCGGTTGCGGCGTGAGCACCCGTCACGGTGCGGTGGATCCCCGGGTCGAGGACGCAAGCGAATGGACCACCGGCACCCGGATGCGCCGGTATGTCAGCGCGGCCCATCCGCTGGGCCGGGAGGCGGTGCGCAACGCGCTCACCGACGCCGGCCTGCATCCCGCCGACGTCGGACTGTTCGTCGTCGTCTCGTGCACCGGCTATGCAACCCCTGGCCTCGACATCGCGCTGGCCGCCGAGCTGGGGATGCCGCCCACCACCCAGCGGCTCTTCATCGGCCACATGGGCTGCTACGCGGCGCTGCCGGCGCTGTCGACGGCCACCGACTAC
>NZ_CAUVXI010000290.1:0-5165 GCF_963555845.1 Protofrankia sp. Cas8
GGATGAAGCTGCTGGCGTTCTCGATCGGTGCTTCCGTGTCGGGTTTTGCCGGGGTGCTCTTCGCGACCAAGCAGTTCTTCAACCCGCAGACGTTCAGCCTGCAGGCCTCGATTCTGGTGCTCACCATTGTGATCTTCGGTGGGATGGGCTCCCGGTTCGGGGTGGTGCTCGGCGCGGTGGTCCTGCAGGGGCTGGCGTTCTTCCTGCGTGACGTCGTGCCCCCGGCCGACCGGTACATCTACTTCGGGGTCGTCGTGGTCATCATGATGACCTTCCGGCCGCAGGGCCTGCTCCCGCCACGGCGCGGTGAGCGGGTCGGCCTCGCCGTCGCCGACGACGCCGCCGGCGACGCCGGTGTCCCGGGTGCCGGCGGGATCGGTGATGTGCGTGACGTCGGTGACATGGGTGACGTCGGCGGCGCGCTGCCCGCCGGTGGGCCGGCCGGATGAACGCCGTGCCGAGCCGGGACCCGGCGGCCGGTCGCAGCGACACCGGTCTTGTCCTCGACGTGCGTGGGCTGGTACTGCGCTTCGGCGGAGTCACGAGCCTGAACGGCGTGTCGCTACGCCATGAACGGGGTCAGATTCTCGCGGTGATCGGTCCTAACGGCGCGGGCAAGACGTCGCTGTTCAACTGCCTGACGGGCGTCGCCCGCCCGCAGGCCGGTAACGTCACGCTGTGGGGCCGCGGCGGTGCTCCGACGGGCCTGCTCGACCGCCGACCGCACGTGATCAGTCGGCTCGGGGTGGCCCGGACGTTCCAGCACATCCGGCTGTTCGGCGGGTTGAGCGCGCTCGCCAACGTCCAGGTCGGGGTGCAGGGGCGGGACCGCCCGGCGACGCTACAGGTGATGCTCGCCACCCCCGCCGTCCGGCGGTACGAGGCTCGCGCCGTGCGCCGCGCCATGGAGTTGCTGGCCTTCGTCGGCCTTGCGCACCGTGCGCACGTCCCGGCCGCGGCGCTCGCCTACGGGGAGCAGCGTCGTCTGGAGATCGCGCGGGCACTGGGCGCCGACCCGTGTCTGCTGCTGGTGGACGAACCCGCGGCGGGCACGAACACGGCGGAGAAAAACCAGCTGGCAGGGCTGCTGCGGCGGGTCGCCGCGGACGGGATCTCCGTACTGCTGATCGAGCACGACATGGGCCTGGTGATGAGCGTGGCCACGGCGGTGGTCGTGCTCAACTTTGGCCAGGTCATCGCCAGCGGTCCGCCGGCCGACGTCCAGCGGGACCCGGCGGTGCGCGAGGCATACCTGGGCCCGGCCGACGCTCCTGGTGGCGGCTGATGGCGCTCGAGCTCACCGACGTGGAGGTCCGCTACGGCTCGGTGACCGCGCTGCGTGGCGTGAGCCTGCGGGTCGGAGCCGGCGAGGTGGTGGCCCTGCTGGGGGCGAACGGCGCCGGCAAGACCACGACGCTGGCAACGGTGTCGGGACTGTTGCATCCGGTGTCGGGGGAGGTACGGCTCGACGGGGAGCCGCTCGCGGGCCTGCCGGCACACGAGATCGTCGCGCGGGGGATCAGTCACGTGCCCGAAGGCCGCAGGGTGTTTCCGGTCATGTCCGTCCACGAGAACCTGCTGATGGGCGCCTACCGGGACCGCCGCCGGGCGCGTGGCGACATCGAACGGGTCTTCGCGATGTTTCCACGCCTTGCCGAGCGACGTGGGCAGGCGGCGGGAACCCTTTCCGGCGGCGAGCAACAGATGCTCGCCATCGGCCGGGCGCTCATGGCACGGCCCCGGGTGCTGCTGTTGGACGAGCCCTCGATGGGGCTCGCACCGCTGGTCGTAGCCATGATTTTCTCGGTCATCACTGAGATCAACAGCACTGGCGTGTCGATGCTGCTGGTGGAGCAGAACGCCCACCAGGCGCTGGCGGTCGCAGACCGTGGCTACGTGCTGGAAACAGGTCGGATGGTGCTGGACGGCCCGGCTCACCTGTTGCGCGCGGACGACCGTGTTCGGCGGGCTTATCTGGGTGAGGACGTCGCCTGAGCGACAGCACCGCGCGTGGCGCTGGGGATCGAACCGTGCATCCAGTGGCACATGAGGTTGCAGTGGCACATGAGGCTGCGGTGCCACCTGAAGGTGCAGTGCCACCTGAATCTGCAGATAAATAAGTGAAACCCGGGACGGTCTTTGGCGCCGTCCACACCTTCCCCGTGTATGGACGTTATCTACTCGTCCGTCCCGGGTCCACTGACAAAGAAACTAGGGCGTAACCGATGCTCGCGTCAATGCGCCGGGCCGACGGCAGCCGTCGGTTTTCGCGCACCGTCTTCCCCGAAGCCTTCCGGCGGCGTTCCCGGTGCCGTTCCCAGCGTTCTTCGCGGCGTGACGAGTGACACGTTCGGGTATCGGTCTGTCCGATCGAAGACGCCCCGTGTGGTCCTCGGTGGTCCTCGGTCACCCGAATGTCAGCAGTAGAATGTCATCAGGTGAATATCACCGGGTGAATATCAACTGGCGGAAATTGCTGGGGGCCGGTATACGGCCGGCGTGAATCCGCGGGGTGACACCCCGGTCACCGCCCCGGCCGGGAGGCTCCCGGCCCTCCCCGTGCCGCACCGCGCCCACGGTGTGCGGCACGGGGAGGGCCGGCGGGGCGGGCGGGCCAAATACACTCGGGTCGTGTCCGCCACATCCGCCGGCGCGCAGCGCCCGCCCGCCCGTGGTTCCGCGCGTTCGGTTGCCGGCTCTACCTCGGCCGTCGCCCAGCCCGCGCCCGGCGACGGTGAGCCGCGGCTGCTCCTGCTCGACGGCCACTCCTTGGCCTACCGTGCGTTCTTCGCGCTCCCGGTCGAGAACTTCGCCACGACGACGGGACAGCCGACCAACGCCGTCTACGGCTTCACCTCGATGTTGATCAACGTGTTGCGCGATGAGCGCCCCACCCATGTGGCGGTCGCCTGGGACCTGCCGACTCCCACGTTCCGGCACACCCAGTACGCGGAGTACAAGGCCGGGCGCGCCGAGACACCCGAGGACTTCGTCGGACAGATCAGCCTGATCCAGCAGGTGTGCGACTCGCTCGCCGTGCTCGGGGTCAGCGCGCCCGGCTACGAGGCGGACGACGTCATCGCGACACTGGCGAGCCAGGGCGCGGCCGTGGGGATGCAGGTGCTGATCGTCACCGGTGACCGGGACGCGTTGCAGCTCGTCACCGACGAGGTGACGGTGCTGATGACCCGGCGCGGCATCAGTGACATGACCAGGTTCACGCCGGCGGAGGTCGAGGCGAAGTACGGTCTCACCCCGGTGCAGTACCCGGACTTCGCCGCGCTGCGCGGTGACCCCTCGGACAACCTGCCGTCGGTGCCCGGGGTGGGGGAGAAGACCGCCACGAAGTGGATCCAGCAGTTCGGGTCGTTGGCCGAGCTCGTCGACCGGGTGGACGAACTCGGCGGGAAGACGGGTACGTCGCTGCGCGCCCATCTGGCCAGCGTGATCCGCAACCGGGCCCTGACCGAGCTCGCCCGGGACGTGCCGTTGGACGTCACCCCCGTCGATCTTCGGCTGCGCCCGTGGGACCGCGAAGCCGTCCACCAGCTCTTCGACACCCTGCAGTTCCGGACGTTGCGGGAGCGGCTGTACACGGCGCTGGCCACGGTCGAACCCGAGGCCGACGAGGGTTTCGAGGTGAGCACGCGCATCCTGGGGCCCGGCGAGGTTTCCCAATGGCTGACCGACCACGGCCGTGGCGGGCAGCGCGTCGGCCTGCACGTCCGTGGCACCTGGGGTCGGGGTACCGGCGTCGTCACGGCGCTCGCGCTGGCCACCCCCGGCGGTCCCGGTGCGTGGATCGACCCGGCCGGGCTCACCGGCGACGATGACAAGGCGCTGGCGCAGTGGCTGGCCGACCCTGGTCAGCCCAAGGCGGCTCATGACGTCAAAGGCCCCCTGTTGGCGCTTGCCGCCCGTGGCCTGTCACTGGAGGGGGTGACCAGCGACACCGCGCTCGCGGCCTACCTGGCGCTGCCCGGTCAGCGCACCTTCGACCTGGCCGATCTCGTCCTGCGTTATCTCCGGCGCGACCTGCGTACGCAAGGATCCGACACCGGACAGCTGACCATCGACGGATCGGACGAGGCGGACGCGGCCGGTGCGGACGTCGTGCGGGCACGGGCCTGCCTCGAGCTCGCCGACGCGCTCGACGCGGACCTGGACCGCCGCGGTGCCACCGCGCTCCTGCGCGACGTGGAGCTTCCACTCGTCGGCGTGCTGGCCGTGATGGAGCGGGCCGGCATCGCCGCCGACACCGATCATCTGCTCGAGCTCCAGAAGCACTACGGTGCCGAGGTCGCCGCGGTGTCCGCGCAGGCGCATGAGATCGTCGGGCGGCCGTTCAACCTCAGCTCACCCAAGCAGCTGCAGGCCATCCTGTTCGACGAGCTGGGCCTGCCCAAAACCAAGAAGATCAAGACTGGCTACACCACCGACGCGGACGCGCTGGCCTGGCTCGCCACTCAGGCCGACCATCCGCTCCTGGCGGTGCTGTTGCGCCATCGTGACGTTGCCCGGCTGCGTACGGTGGTCGACTCGCTCATACCGATGATCGACGATGCCGGCCGCATCCACACGACGTTCAACCAGATGATCGCGGCGACCGGCCGGTTGTCCTCGACCGACCCGAACCTGCAGAACATCCCGATACGCACGGCGCAGGGCCGTCAGATCCGCCGGGCGTTCGTCGTCGGCACGGGGTACGAGACCCTGCTCACGGCCGACTACTCCCAGATCGAAATGCGCATCATGGCGCATCTGTCCGGCGACGAGGGACTGATCGAGGCATTCGCCTCCGGCGAGGACCTGCACACCTACGTGGCAGCCCAGGCATTCGGGCTGCCTGTGGACGCGGTTGATCCCGAGCTGCGCCGCCGGATCAAGGCCATGTCCTACGGGCTGGCCTACGGGCTCTCCGCCTTCGGGCTCGCTGGCCAGCTCGGCATCCATCCGGAAGAGGCCCGTGCGCAGATGGAGGCGTACTTCGCCCGGTTCGGCGGGGTACGGGACTTCCTGCGCGGGGTGGTCGAACAGGCCCGTACCGATGGTTACACGGAGACGATCCTCGGACGGCGCCGTTACCTTCCCGATCTTACCAGTGACAATGCGCAGCGTCGCCAGATGGCCGAGCGAATGGCGCTCAACGCTCCCATCCAGGGGCG
>NZ_CAUVXI010000291.1:0-5128 GCF_963555845.1 Protofrankia sp. Cas8
TAGCCTCGGAATCGCCGTCGAGATGGTCGAACAGCCGTTCGCCGCGGTGGAGCAGGATGGGCACGATCACCAGGTGCAGGTCGTCGATCAGGCCGGCGCGGAGGTATTGCTGAATGGTGGCGACACCACCGCCGAGTCTGACGTCCTGTCCGTCGGCGGCCTCGCGTGCTCGTTCGAGTACCGTGTCGATACTGTCATCGACGAAGTGGAACGTCGTCCCGCCCTGCATGGTGATGGACGGACGGGCGTGGTGGGTGAGGACGAACACCGGATGGTGGAAGGGTGGATTATCGCCCCACCAGCCGGTCCATTCGTTCTCACCCCACGGTCCCCGGATCGGACCGAACATGTTCCGTCCCATGACGGTGGCACCGATACCGACATCGCCCCGCGCGACGAAGCGATCGTCGACGCCCTCGTCACCGCCGTCCATGCCGATCATCTGAGCACCGGTGCGGGTAGCGAACACCCATTCGTGCAGTCCGTGACCACCCACGCCGAGCGGGTTGTCGACGCTCTGCGCCTGCCCGGCCGCGTATCCGTCAAGCGAGATCGAGAAGTTGTGCACGCGTAGCTTTGTCATCCGCGACCTTCTTTGTGGTGACTGGCACTTGGTGTCTGCCCTCGAACTTCGAACATGTAGCAGGATGTCACGCTCGGCCTGGACCTCGCCGTACCGGGCCAGTTGGCGGGCGACCGCGGCTATCCTTGATTCTGCCCAGGCACCCGGCCCCGAACTCCGGCCGACTCCGCACCGGACCGCACCGGACCGCACCGGACCACACTCTGGAGGACCGGCATGGCGACGAACCTCCTGCTCGACAAGCGGACGCCGTGGACCGCGCAGGACTGGCTTGAGCTTCCCGATGACGGCCGCCGGTATGAGATCACGGCCGGAGCCCTGCTCATGGCCCCACCGCGCTCGCCCCTCCATCAGGCCGTCACCGACGAGATCAGGCAGCTTCTTCGCCCTGCGCTACCGAAGCATCTGCGCGTTCAGGAGAACACCGGCGTCCGGCTCGGTGACAACCTGCGTATCCCGGATCTGGTCGTGCTGCGCGGGGAGGGGTCTGGCGCCCGGGTGCGCTGCTCGCCGAGGACGTGCTGCTCGTCGTCGAGGTCGTGAGCCCGTCGAGCGCCCAGGAAGATCGGGTCGCGAAGCCTGCGCAGTTCGCGCGGGCGGGCGTTGCGCATTACTGGATGGTCGATCCCGCGGACGGCCCCTGTGTGCACGTGCTGCGCCTGACCGGGACGGTGTACGAGCGGAGTCATCTCGGTCGCGGCGAGGACGTGCTGGCACTGCGGGAGCCGGTGGAGGTGCGCTTCACGCCGGCGTCGTTGCTTCCGCCGGCACCGTAGCGGTTGCCGGGAGCGCTCGCCCACCGCATATGACCTGCGGCAACTCCGGCGTCGGATTTCGGGCTCCGTGGCGCACGTATCCTCGGTGCGCTGATCAATAGGTGCCGTAGCGCTGCCTGCCACGACCACCTTGGACACGTCCCACCTGGATACGATCACGATGGAGCGGTAACTGATGGCAGAACGGCTGGACGGCACGGTGGCCCTGGTGACCGGGGCGAGTAGCGGCATCGGGGCGGTGAGCGGCCGGGAACTGGCCCGGCACGGTGCGGCGGTCGCGCTGGTCGCCCGGCGCAAGGACAGGTTGGAACAGCTCGCCGCCGAGATCACCGCCGACGGCGGCCGGGCGCTCGTCCTCGCCCACGATGTGACCGATCAGGCCCAGGCCGTCGACGCCGTCGAACGCACCGTCGCCGAGCTGGGTCGGTTGGACACAGTGGTCAACAACGCTGGCGTGATGCTGCTCGGCCCGATCGTCGGCGCGCCGACCCAGGAGTGGGATCGGATGGTGTCGCTGAACCTCCAGGGTCTGCTGTACGTCGCTCATGCGGCGCTGCCGCACCTGCTCGCCGCCGCAGACACCGGTCCCAGGCGGGTCGCCGACCTGGTCAACATCAGTTCGGTCGCGGGTCGGCGGGCGATGGCGAACGCCGGGGTCTACAACCTGACGAAGTTCGGGGTGAACGCCTTCACCGAATCCCTGCGCCAGGAGGTCACCTCCCGGCACGTGCGGGTATCGGTCGTCGAGCCGGGCGCGGTCGACACGGAGCTGACCGACCATCTGCGCGAGGAGATCCGCGAAGCGTCCGCACGGCGCTTCGCCGGGGTCGAGAAGCTGGTGGCCGACGACATCGCGGATGCGGTGGCATACATCGTCACCCGCCCCCGCCGGGTCGCGGTCAACGAGATGCTCATCCGACCTACCGGACAGGTTGGGTAGCCGGCGGCCCGGATCCTCACGCTGGCGTACGTCTCCCGGCGAGGCGAGGGGACCCCGGGTGCGGCCCCCTCGCCTACCCCGTTCAGGATGATCTACGGCAGGAGCCGGTCAGAAGACCGGTGTCGTGGCCACATTCAGGAAGCATGCGTTCGAGAAGGTCTTCTGCCAGTGGACGACCCGGCCGGCCCAGTAGCCGTCCGCGGCGGCCGTCACCGGCATGTAGATCTCCGGACACAGCGTCCCCGGGTCGCCCGCGAGGTTGTCGAGATTACCGCCGGCAGCCGCGATGGCCTTGCACGCCGCGACCGGGTTGGGGTGCGTCGTCGCGCCGTTCGGCGGACAGAACAGGGTGACCGGTGTCGCGCCGACATAGGGGGCTTCGCCCTGCGCCACCGTGAGAATCAGTGCTCCCGTCGGCCGGGCCACCGAGCTGGTTGTAGCCGCCGACGCTGGAATGGCAGCCACGCCGGCAGCCAGTAACGGTGCCAGGGCGAGTGTGCCCCAACGGGCGAGAATCCTTCTCCTTGCCATTGCAACCTCCTGCTTTATGTTTCGTCAACCCGACTGAGAAGCCTGTCTTCACGATGGTCGGGCACATCCATGATTGTCATGATATGCCATGTCATGGCGGGAAACTATATGTGACGCGAGCTTTACTCGACGGGAAACTGTTACCTACGGCCCGACATACATGAAAAGTAATGATCGGGTACAGCGTGGTCGAACTAGTAGCCGGGAGTGGGGCTACCAGCCTGAATCGGCCATCACCGGGTGTCGCGTGTTAGTCAATTTCACCCAGGTCAATACGACTACCTGCTACCCTCTGTCATCTAACGCCGTCGCAGAGCGTTCCGGTCCAGCGTTCCGTCAAGCGCGGCGTCACGGTCGGCGCACCGTGGACCTGGCCGGACGAGCCTTGCGCACAGGCGGGTCGATGCGATCGTCGGTGCATTCCCTGGCTGGGCACCACCGGCATCGGCACCGAGCAAAGGCGGTGTCCACGGCCGGCCGAGCAGTGGATATCGGTAGTTACAACGAGTGATTGGGCGGGTTTACGGTTCGTGGTCAACGCTCAATCCTGAGCGGGCCAGAGCACACCATCACGGTGGGCCAGCCCAGACTGGCACGTGGAAGTCCTTGCCTTTTCCGTGATTTCTACGGGAAGCTTCTGTCGGCTCGCCGCATGGAGCAAAGCTCGCGCCGCGGGTCGAAGGAGAATGCGCTGTACGCGGTGCGATGTCGGTGTGAAGCCTGCCGGCGGCACGCGAAACGGACGGGGGAGACGTGGCGGTATTCGGTTTGCGCCGGCTATTCTACTGGCGTTGTTCGATACAGTCCACCAGGGACGTCATCGCATAGTCACGGGCAGCCGATCACTTCATTCACCGGTGGTGGGCGGAGCGTGATCCCGCGCGCTCGGGTAGCGCTTCGACCGTAATCACGGGGCGGGTTCAAACGGTCGTAGCGACGCTTATCGGCATGGTCGGCATGGTCGGCATGTTCGGCATGTTCGGCGCGGGAAAGCTCGCTCGTGTCGACCACGCCAGCGATGTTCCTCGAATGTACGTTCGTTGTTTTCCTGCTGCTACGACCAAGAATTGGTGGTGTCGGTCATGACGGAGTCGGCTGGTGTGGAGACTGGTACGGAGGACGGGCAGCCGCAGCTGAGTCTGGGTACGGCGGCTGCGCGCAATCTGGCGACAGTTACCAAGTCCGCGCCACAGATGCAGGAGATTTCCTCGCGGTGGTTGCTGCGGATACTGCCGTGGGTGCAGGTGGCGGGCGGCGTGTATCGGGTCAACCGCCGGCTTACATATACGGTGGGCGACGGGACGATTACTTTTGTTTCGACCGGGGCTGAGGTCCGCGTCATTCCCCAAGAACTGCGTGAGCTTCCCCTGCTGCGGGAGTTCGACGACGCGGTGCTCCTGAGTGCGTTGGCGGATCGGTTCGTTCAGCAGGAATTCGCTCCTGGCGATGTGATCGTGGAATCCGGCCAGCCGGCTGACCGGGTGTTCCTCATCGCGCATGGGAAGGTCGACAAGGTCGGCGCCGGAAAGTACGGCGATCAGACCGTGCTGGGTGTGCTGGCTGACGGCGACTACTTCGGTGACCAGGTGCTGGTGGAGCCACAGAGCAGCTGGGAGTTCACGGTCAGGGCGGTGACCGGGTGCACGGTGCTGGCGCTGTCGCAACAGGTGTTCCAGGAGCTGGCTGGCCGGTCCGAGGCGCTGCGGACCCATGTCGAGCACTTCCAGAGCCGGCCCGAGCCCCCACAGAACAAGCACGGTGAGGCGGCCATCGCGCTGGCGTCGGGGCATACCGGGGAGCCTGAGTTGCCGGGGACCTTCGTCGATTATGAGCTTGCGCCCCGCGAATACGAGTTGAGCGTGGCCCAGACGGTGCTGCGGGTACACAGCCGGGTCGCCGATCTGTACAACGAACCGATGAACCAGGTCGAACACCAGCTCAAGCTGACAATCGAGGCGCTACGGGAACGCCAGGAAAAAGAACTGATCAACAACCGGGAATTCGGCCTGCTGCACAACGCCGACCGCAGCCAGCGCATCAACACCCACGCTGGCGCGCCCACTCCCGACGACCTCGACGAACTGCTCAGCAGGCGGCGTGACTCCCGGTTCCTCCTGGCCCATCCGCGCGCCATAGCCGCGTTCGGCCGGGAATGTAACCGCCGTGGCATCTACCCGACCGGAGCCGTGATCGACGGCGCCCAGGTGCCGGGCTGGCGCGGCGTACCCCTCCTGCCCTGCAACAAGATCCCCATCTCTGACACGCAGACCACCTCCATTCTCGTGCTCCGCACCGCCA
>NZ_CAUVXI010000292.1:0-607 GCF_963555845.1 Protofrankia sp. Cas8
ACCTCGCCGGGCAGGGGATCCCGGGACTGCTTCGCGATGAGCCTGGTCCCGCTTCGCGGCGGCTGCCGGACTACATCGTCCGGCTCGGCGAGTGGGTGCTGGCCGCTGGTCACATCACCGTGGCCGACCTCGATCTGCTGGCCTGACCGGCTGTTCGATCACCCCTGATCGAGCGCCTGATCCTAGGGTGCCGTTGTTCGTGGCGACACTCCGACTACTTAGAGTGTTGTTATCAACACTCTAAGTGTCTGTAGGGTGTGCGTCAGAAGATCGACCAACGGCGGGGGTAATCACTTTGTCCACCATGGTCCGCGATCAGGCAAACGTCGCGCCGACACCGCTCATGCCGGCTTACGGTGCCCTGGTCGTGTTTGCGCCGAACATGATCGGTAGCGCTCGGTTCACGCCGAGTCGCGGCTACCGCCGTGCGCCAGACCTGGTGTGACCCGGCCGTCCGATGAGATGATCACACCGCCTCCTCGGACCGCCACCACGGGGGCACTCCGCGCCGCTGCGGGGTGCCCCCGTGGCACCCCACCAACCGGCGACGCCGTGCCCCTGTTGCCGGGCGCGCTCAGGCGTGATTGTCAGCTCGCCAGGTCGGTGG
>NZ_CAUVXI010000292.1:632-5103 GCF_963555845.1 Protofrankia sp. Cas8
AAGCAGCTGGCTGGTCCGCGCCGGTGTCCTCGTCCGCCGGCGTGATGACCTCGGCGGGTACCGGCGTGTTGCGAATCTCCTCGATCTCTTCGGGTGCCTCCACGGACACGCTCGGCAGTAGGTGATCCAGCCAGCGTGGCAGCCACCAGTTCGCCTTCCCGAACAGGTGCATGAGCGCCGGCACGAGCAGGGCGCGGACGACGAAGGCGTCGATCAGTACGGCCACCGCGAGTCCCATGCCGAACAGTTTGATCACTCGGTCGTCCGCGAGGGTGAAGGACGCGAAGACCACCGTCATGATGGCGCCCGCGGCCGTGATCACCCGTCCCGTCTCGGCCTGGCCGAGGGAGACCGCGATCCGGTTGTCCCGCCGGACCAGCCACTCCTCGTGCATCCGGCTCACCAGGAACACCTCGTAGTCCATGGACAAGCCGAACAGGATGGCGAACAGCATCACCGGCAGGAACGGCTCTATCGGCCCGCCCTTGACCCCGACGATCCCCGCGAACCATCCCCACTGGAAGATCGCGACGATGACACCGAACGCCGAGCCGACCGCCAGCAGGTTCATCACCGATGCGGTCAGCGGGACGATGACACTACGGAACACCGCCACGAGCAGGCTGAAGGCCAGGGCCACGACCACGCCGATGAACAACGGGAGTTTGCTCGTCAGCACGTCGGAGAAGTCCTGGAAGGTCGCGGTCGTGCCACCCACCTTGACGTCCAGGGCGCTGCCCTCGGTCGCCTGCGGGATGATCGTTCCCCGTAGTCGCTTGAGCAACGCCGCGGTTTGTGCGTCCTGTGGGCTGGTCGTCGGGAACACCGCCACCGTCGCGGCCTCACCGTTGGGGCTCGATCGCGGCGGGGTGACGAACGCGATACCGGGCACGGTGCGCAGTGCGGTCACGACCGCCTCGAGAGCATTCGTGTCAGCGGGGGAGTGGATCGCGGCGACGAGGGTGAACGGGCCGTTGAAGCCCGGCCCGAATCCGCTGGCGAGAAGATCATATGCGCGTCGGGAGGTCCGCGACGGCGAGCCGTTGCCCTCGTCGCCGCTACCGAGCCGGAGGGCGAAGAACGGCAGCGCAGTGATCAGAATCAGAATGGCGGACACCGTCGCGTACAGGGCCGGGCGCCGTTCGATCCGCCGTGCCGAACGCCACCAGAATCCGGACGGATGGGCGGGTTCCGGGCCCTTGTGGGTGAGCTGGACGCGTTCGGCCCGACCGAGCACCTTCATCCCGTAGAAGCTGAGCAGCGCTGGCAACAGGGTCACCGCGGTGGCCATGGTCAGCGAGACGGTGAGGGTCGCGGAGATCGCGACGCCGTAGAGGAACGTCACACCGAGGGCGTACATACCGAGCAGGGCGATGCACACGGTGAGCCCCGCGAACAGGACGGCCCGGCCGGACGTGTTGATCGCGGTGACGGCTGCTTCCTCCGGCGTCTTGCCCGCTCGTAGGCCGATACGGTGCCGGTTGACGATGAACAGGGCGTAGTCGATGCCCACGCCCAGGCCGATCAGGGTCGCCAGCGTCGGTCCGAACTGGGCGATGGACATCACATGGGACACCAGGCCGATGCAGGCCATCCCGACGCCGAGGGCGATGACCGCGGCCACCAGGGGCAGCGTCATCGCAAGCAGGGTCCCGAACGCGATGAACAGGATGATCGCAGCGGCTACGACGCCGAGTAGTTCGCTCGTGTTCTGCTGGGGCTGTTCCACAATGGACACCGCGGTGCCGGACAGTTCCACCTGGAGCGCCCCGCCATCGGCCGCGCGGGCGGTGTCTATGATCGCCTTGAGCTCGTCGCGGGGGATCTCAACCGCCTGGTCGTCCAGCGCGACGGTGGCGAATGCCGTTGTTCCATCCCTGGTGAACTGCTCCGCGCCCCGCGGCTCGAACGGGCTTGTCACGTCGACGACACGGGGGAGGTCGGCAACCCGCTGGAGCATCGCCGTGGCGTCCGCTTCGACGACAGGGTTGTAGAGGGTGCCGGAGCGGGCGTGCAGCACGACGCTGGTGGTCTCGCCGGATGCGGCGGGGAACTCCCGTTTGAGCAGGTCGATAGCCTGCTGCGACTCGGTTCCGGGGAGTGAGAAGTTGTTCTTGTAGTCCGTACCGGCGGCATAGGCGGCCCCACCGAATCCGAGCAGGGCGCCAAACCACAAGAGTAGGACGATCCAGCGGTGACGGAAGCACCAACGCGCGAGCGATGCCACGGGTTTCCCCCCGGTCTGGGCCGATGGACGGGTCAGGGTCAACGTGCGGTCGGAGAGCGCGCGATCGTGGTTCTTTTCGCGCGCTCGCAGGCCCGGTGGGTCTGGATGCGTGGTCGGAGAGCGCGCGATCGTGGTTCTTTTCGCGCGCTCGCAGGCCCTGCAGGTCTGGACGTGGGACCGGCAACAGGAGCTTCGGGCAGGCGGCGATCCCCGGCCCGCGGCCTCGGTCTCCTCCGCTTGGATCTCCGCTTGCTGGTCCGCCGCCCCTGCTGACGGGCGCTCTGAACGATCGGTCGGTCGGGGTAGTTTACCGAACGGTCAGTAGACGTGGATCTGCATGGGGCGAGGGTATAGGTTCTTCGCTACCGACCTCCCGGTGAGAGGGGTGTGGGGCGACGATGTCCGGCCGTGCACCGCGCGCTAACGCGGTGGACACGCGCGACCGGATTCTCGCTGTCGCTGTGCAGCTCTTCAACGAGCAAGGCTACGCTGGGACATCGATTCGTGACATTGCGGAGCGGCTCAGTATGACGAAAGCCGCTCTCTACTACCACTTCGCGTCCAAGGACATGATTCTGGACGCAGTAGTGCAGCCGTTCGTAGAGGCGTTCGGTCATGTGAGGGATCTCTCGCGCGTTGATCCGCCGGCTTCGGCGCGGACGATCATTGAGAGTCTGGTCGAGGCGATGGCAGGGCCGGGTGCTGTGCTGTTCGCCTTCGTCAACGATCCGTCGGTGATCCATCGACAGATCGGTAAGGGTGACATCGCATCTCACCAGGATGCGATTGTGACTGCTCTCGCTGGTCCTGATCCCACTCCGTTACGGCTCCTGCGGGCGCGTTGTGCCGTGGGGTGCGTGCAGGCCGGTATCCTCGGGACCGCGCTGGCACGGCGAGCTCTGGCGCATGCCGGTGCCGGCCCGACCGGCGCGACGGGCAAAGGGGGGACGCATTCGGTGTCGGTTGGTGACGACGTCACCGAGCCGCTGGTTCCCGACGACGTCCGGCGGGAGGTCGTCGAAGCCGCCCTCGCCGCGCTCGGTTGCTAAGAGCGGCCGGCGGACGGCGTTCTGCGACCGGGGCGCGGCGTCACGGGTGACCTTTCGGCACTGGTGGAGTAACGTCCGGATAGTGCTTCGGTCACGTTACGTGCTCGCCCTGGTAGCCGTGCCGCTTGCCGGCACAGCCGCCTGCCTGACCACGGCGCGGGTTTCCGACGCGCACGGCGGGCAGATGGCGACACGGAAGGTACGGGTCGGCACGGTGACCCTCACCGCGGAGGTCGCGGACACGCCGACGCTGCGTGCGCGTGGCCTCATGGGCCGTACGTCGCTGCCCGCCGAGACCGGGATGCTCTTCGTCTTCAACGGTGAGGCCTCGGACGGCTTTTACATGTACCGGACGTTGCTGCCCCTGTCGATCGCCTTCGTCAGGTCGGGGCGGGTTGTCACGGTTCGTGAGATGACACCGTGTTCCGAGGTCGACTCACAACGTTGCGAGATCTATCGTGCCGACTCGGCCTACACCGAAGCCGTCGAAGCGCCGGAGGGTACCTTCAGAAACGCCGGCACGCGTCCAGGGGACATGATCGAATTCGACTAGTCACATCCAGTTATCCAGGGGCCTTGGCCTTCGGCGGCGCGAAAAACCATGATCGCGCAGCCTTTGGCCCTATAGTGCGGCGGCGTGTCGGTGATGCAAAATCGATGTTCCGATGTGAGAAGACCTACAAAGCGACAATCCTATTTTGGGTGAATGCCGACGGGATGCCATGTAGTGCTTGCAGTGTGGATCCGTCGGTGACGTGACGGGTCCGACAAGGCTTTCGGCCTGGTGTCGTCCAGCTGACGATGGACGTTCCGGCCGTGGGGCGATGAAATAGGGCTAGGCCGAACGTGGCCGACCGTTTGTCGCCAGCGCTGTCGACACCCAGGTTCCGAAGGCCTGACCGCGACCGTCTCCCATCCCGGGAGGAGGCGACCACCGCGCGACCGGAGGGTTTTGTTGTGCACACACCGGCCCGTCCCACTGTTCCGGACAGCCGTTTGCACGTTGTCGCCGAGCCGTCCCGTTTCGGGGGCAGCCGGGGGTGGCCGCCCAAGACTGCGATCGTCACCGGCGCCAGCAGCGGCATCGGCAGGGAGGCTGCGCTGCTTCTGGCCGCGATGAACTGTCAGGTCCTGCTGGTCGGTCGTAACGGCGTGGCGCTTGACGAGGTTGCGGCATCGACAGAGGGCCACCGGA
>NZ_CAUVXI010000293.1:0-2580 GCF_963555845.1 Protofrankia sp. Cas8
GCGGCGGTCAGTTCGCTGATCACCTCGTCGCTGCACGGCCAGTCTGCGTACAGACCCTCGACGTCGGTGAGGATGACCAGCTTCGCCGCGCCGATCGCGGCAGCCAGCGCGGCGGCGGCGAGGTCTGCGTTGACGTTGTACACGCCGCCGTCGATCCCGCGGGCGACGGTCGCGACCACCGGGACCTTACCGGAGTCCAACAACGCGATCAGGGTCTCGGGGGCGACCTCGACGACGTCCCCGACCAGGCCGATGTCGACCTCGCTGCCATCCACGACGGCCGGCTTGCGCCGCGCGATGAGCAGGTTGGCGTCCTCGCCGGACAGACCCACCGCGAACGGACCGTGGCTGTTGACCAGACCCACCACATCCCGGTTGACCTGGCCGACCAGGACCATCCGGACAATCTCCATGGTCTCCGGGGTGGTGACCCGCAGTCCGCCGGCGAACACCGATTCGACACCGAGACGGGCCAGGTGGGCGGTGATCTGTGGCCCGCCTCCGTGGACCACGACCACTCGAAGGCCCGCGTACCGCAGGAACACGACGTCCGCGGCGAACGCCTCGCGCAGCGCCGGGTCGCTCATCGCATGGCCGCCATATTTGATCACGATGGTGGAACCGTGGAAACGCGACAGCCAGGGCAGCGCCTCGATCAGCACGGTGGTCTTGGCCAGCGCGGCATGCCCCCGGGCCAGTGCCGAGGGCCGGTCCGCGGCCGGTGCGGTGGTCATGTCGAGTACGCCGAGTTCTCGTGGACGTAACCATCAGTGAGATCATTCGTCCAGACAGTCAGCTCCGTGGCGCCGGCATGCAGGTCTATCTGGATGGAGACCGCCCGGCCGGTCAGGTCGACGAGTTCACGCGGCTGGCCCGGCGCACCGGCCCGGCACACCCATACGCCGTTGATCGCGACATCCAGCGCGTCTGGTTCGAAGGCGGCCCGGGTGGTGCCGACCGCCGCGAGCACCCGGCCCCAGTTCGGATCGTTGCCGTAGAGCGCACACTTGAGCAGGTTGCAGCGCGCCACCGCCCGGCCGACCGCCAGGGCGTCGTCCTCACCGGCCGCCCCCGTCACGGTGATCGCGATCGTCTTGGTCGAGCCTTCCGCGTCGGCGAGCAGCTGCCCGGCGAGGTCGGCGCAGGTATCGGTCACCAGGCCACCGAGCGTGTCCGCGGACACACTCATACCGGACGCGCCGCTCGCCAACAGCAGCACCGTGTCGTTGGTCGACATGCATCCGTCGGAGTCCACCCGTTCGAAGGTGGTGCGGCAGGCGTCCCGCAGTAACCGGTCGGCGGTGGCCGGGTCGACGACCGCGTCGGTGGTCACCACCACGAGCATCGTGGCGAGCGCCGGCGCGAGCATCGCGGCGCCCTTGGCCATCCCACCGACGGTCACCCCGCCCGCCGCGCGCACAGCCTGCTTGCTGACGGTGTCGGTCGTGCAGATCGCCTCGGCCGCGGCCGTCCCGCCAGCGGCCGACACCTCGGCCACCGCCTTGGTCACACCGGGTAGCAGTAGGTCCATGGGGAGCCGGGTCCCGATCAGGCCGGTCGAGCACACTGCCACCTCGCCCGCTCCCAGCCCCAGCAGGCCGGCGGTGTGCTCGGCAGTGCGGTGCGTGTCGGTGAAGCCCGCTGGTCCTGTACACGCGTTGGCGCCACCGGAGTTCAGGACGACCGCCCGCAGCCGGCCGTCCGCGATCACCTGGCGGGACCAGAGGACGGGCGCCGCCTGCACCCGGTTGCCGGTGAAGACGCCCGCGGCGGCATCCGTCGGACCGTCGTTGACGACAACCGCGACATCCAGGCGGCCGGATGGTTTGAGCCCGGCCGCTACGCCTGCGGCCCGGAACCCCCCCGGGGCGGTCACGCTCATGGCTCTACACCCATTGGCGCTACACCCATTGGCTCTACACCCATGGTCGCTCCTCACTACATCGTATGAAAAACCACTGTCGGCAGGGCCGTATGCAGATGATCATGTCCATGCCGCGACTTCGTGGGTTCACGAAGGTTCGTGGCTGCACGGGTCATGGCGCGATACCCGATGAGGTCAGGCCGCTGGCCTCCGCCACGCCGAGCATGAGGTTCGCGCACTGCAGGGCCTGGCCGGCGGCGCCCTTGCACAGGTTGTCGATGGCGGCGACGACCACAGCCCGGCCGGCTTCGTGATCAGCGGTGACCTGCAGCTGGACGGTGTTGCCGCCCAGCGTCGCCGCGGTACGGGGCCAACGTCCCGGCGGCAGGACCCGCACGAACGGCTCGCCCGCATATGCCTCGATAAGCGCACCGCGCAGCGCGTCGGTGGTGACCGCGGAGTCGAGACGCGCGGTGCAGGTGGCGAGCAGGCCGCGCGGCATCGGCGCCAGCATCGTCGTGAACGACATGGACACCGGCGCGTCCACCAGGCCGCGAAGCGCCTGCAGAATCTCCGGACCGTGCTGGTGGTTGCCGACCCGGTAGGCGGTCACGTCATTCATGACCTCGCTGCCGAGCAGGTGGGCCTTGAGCGACCGGCCGGCGCCCGATGTGCCGCTAGCCGCCACCACAACGATGTCCTCGGTGTCGACCAGG
>NZ_CAUVXI010000293.1:2849-5330 GCF_963555845.1 Protofrankia sp. Cas8
CCCGCGGCCAGCAGCGGCGCGAGGGCGAGCGTGGTCGCGGTCGGATAACACCCTGGTGCAGCAACCCGGGTGCTGGAACGGACGGCAGCCCGAGCGCCGGGCAGTTCCGGCATCCCGTACGTCCAAACACCCGCGTGTTCGCCGCCGTAGGCCCGGCGCCAGGCGTCGGCGTCGGCGAGTCGGTGGTCCGCTCCCAGGTCGACGACCCGGACGCCGGCCGGCAGCGTCTGGGCGACGGCGCCCGACGCGCCGTGCGGGAGCGCGAGGAAGACGATGTCGACGTCGATCCCGGCAAGGGCCGAGGTGTCGAGGAAGACCCGGCCGGCGAGATCGGGAAGGTGCGGGTGGATGTCGGTGACGTCCAGACCGGCCGACGAACCCGCCGCCAGTGGACCGATCTCGATGTCTGGATGCCCGAGCAGCAGACGGAGCAGCTCCCCACCTGCGTAGCCACTTGCCCCGGCAACCGCGGCTGTCATCCCCATGACTGAAAACTTATACACACACCATCATGGTCATGCAAGAGCCCGATGGACATCCTCGGGTCACAAATCGTTCTTAACATCTATAAATAGCCGCAAAAGATGTGAATCCGGTGCTGCCCCACCAACAGCACATTCACATCGTTGCGGCGGGCGGGAGGCTCCACGCGAAACGGATGGTCGGTCAGGCCTTCAGCGCAGTGGCAACCGCCTCGGCCAGTGTCGTGGTCGGGCGGCCGATGAGCCGGCCCAGGTCACCGCTGTCGGTGAACAGCTCGCCCCTCCCGATACCCAGGTCGGAGTCGGCCAGGAGACCCGCGAATGCCTCGGGCAGGCCCACACCAACCAGCACCTTGGTGTATTCCTCGGCCGGCAGGTCGGCGTAGGCAACCGGCTTGCCCGACTGGGCTGCAACCTCGGCGGCCAGCTCTGCCATGGTGAACGGCTGGTCGCCACCCAGTTCGTACACCGTGCCGGCGTGGTCCGCACCGGTCAGCACGGCCGCCGCGGCGGCGGCGAAGTCTGCACGGGTAGCCGCGGAGATGCGACCCTCGCCGGCCGCACCCAGGATCGCGCCGTGCTCGAAGGCCGGCGCGAGGTTCTCGGTGTAGTTCTCGATGTACCAGCCGTTGCGCAGCAGGACGTGCGCCAGGCCGGAGGCGCCGATGATGTCCTCGGTGGCCTTGTGCTCGGCGGCCAGCGCAAGACCGGATGTCTGCGCGGACAGCACGCTGGTATAGGCGAGCAGGGAAACTCCTGCCTGGACGGCGGCGTCCACCACGTTCTGGTGCTGTGCCACCCGCTGGCCGACCTCGCTGGAGGAGACCAGTAGCACCTTGTCGGTGCCGGCGAACGCGGTGGCCAGCGTCTCGGGCTTGGTGTAGTCCGCCTCGCGTACCTGCACGCCGCGCTCGGCCAGATCCGCGGCCTTGTGCGGGCTGCGGACGGCGGCGACGATCTCATCGGCGGGCACGCCGCTCCTGAGCAGCTCCTCCACGACGAGCCGGCCGAGGTGTCCGGTGGCGCCGGTAACAGTGATCATAAGTGCTCCCTGGGTTCGTCAGAGTTGGACTGCAGGTACTCCCAACAGAATGTACTAACTTTTCGGAAGCACCAACGACCAGTGGGTACGGTTACATTCCCCGGTACGGTGTACGACGGTACAGTGGTTCAATGGCCAGGATGATCCCGACGGCCACCCCCGTCGACCCCGCGGACCCCGTCGACTCCGTCGACCCCACGGACCCCACGGACCCCACGGACAACCTGGTCGCCGACGTCTTCGCCCGCGCCTGCCCGTCCCGCCGGACCCTGGAGAACATCACCGGCAAATGGGGCGTTCTCGCCCTGATCGCGCTGACCGAGGACACCTACCGGTTCAACGCGTTGCGCCGCCGCGTCGACGGAATCAGCGAGAAGATGCTCGCCCAGACTCTGCACGCACTCGAACGCGACGGCCTGGTCCGCCGCGAAGTCCAGACCAGCATCCCGCCGCATGTGGAGTACAGCCTGACCCCGCTGGGCAGCCGCGTCGCGACGAAACTCCGCGACCTGATCGACCTGGTCGAGGCCGAGATGCCCACCGTCATCGCTGCTCAGGAAGACTACGACCGGTCCAGGTAGCCAGGCCACCGCCCTGGCCCGTAGCCGTCCCGGAACGCATGGCGGGCTCGAACGCGGGTGCTCGGCCGCCGTCGCGCCTGACCGGTCTACACCAGACCGTCGCGACCTCCGATCGGATGATCTCCGATCGGATTCAGTCAGCTACGCAGAGTTGCTCCAGTCACCCGGGCAGCCTCGGCGACCGCCGCGTCCCGCGCCGCGTTCGCATCGTCGGCCGTGAGCGTACGGTCCCCGGCCCGCAGCCGTAGGCCGAAGGCGAGCGACCGTTTTCCGCCGCCGATCTGGGACCCTTCGTAGACGTCGAACAGCGTCAGCGCCTCCAGCAGATCACCGGCGCCCGACCGCAACGCCTCGGTGACCCGGGCGACGGTGACAA
>NZ_CAUVXI010000294.1:0-5040 GCF_963555845.1 Protofrankia sp. Cas8
ATGGGGAGGCGAGCAGTTCGGTGGACGTACTGCCGCTCCAACTCGCGATCTGCCACAACACCAGCAAAAACAGCGGGCCTACCGGCCGGCGGATCCACCGGGGCACACCGCGCCGCCCGGCGGTTGACGGGGTGACCGTGACCAACGTCGGGGTGGATGCGGACGATGCGCCGGTGGCTGGCGCGTGCGGGACGTCTGCCGCAGTCGGGTCGGGCGCGCGTGCCGCCGCGTCCTTCTGGACAGGAAGTGTCTGGGTTGTCACAGGTTCTCCGCGGTGATTGGGGCTGGCGTTCGCCAAAGGCGGCGCGATCGTTGTTCCTGTGCGCCGCCGGCGGTGATTGGGGCTGGCGTTCGCCAAAGGCGGCGCGATCGTTGTTCCTGTGCGCCGCCGGCGGCGTAGGGGGCTGGCGTTCGCCAAAGGCGGCGGGCGGGATGGCGGCATGAGTCGCGGACGATCCGCCGGGACCCGATGTTTGTCCCGGTCAATTCGGGTGATAAATGATCACTCTGCGTGATTGCGGAGTACCTGTGCAGGTGGGTGCGGCGCTCCGCGTCACATGTCGGTCAGTAGGCCGGACATGCGGCGGACTTCACCCGGAGAAGGTCGATGTGACCCCGGGTAACAAGAAACGCCGACTTCAACATGAGATCAACGGAATCACACGGCTTCTACCTGCGTCAACCGGCTAGGTAGTGTGACGCATATTACTTTCCCACTACTTGACTGAACAAGGTGTTAATACGCAGAGTGCTGTTTCGTGCCTGCTGAGACGATCCTGACGCGGCGCCGCTGCGTGGATTACGCCCGGGCCTGGAGCAGCCGCTGTCGATGACCGCCCCGGGTCCCCCCGTGACCCCGGGCGAGGGCTTTCGTGCCCCTACCTCATCGGCGCTCCATTGGTTGTCCATTGATCGTCTGACTTTCCGTGACTGAAATTCCCGGTGACCAGGAGGGCGTGGATGCGCTCCTCGGCTCCGGTCATCCACTATTGATCATTTCTATCCCGTCCGTCACAGCCCGTACCGGTTCCGGACGGGAAAGACCCGCGCCTCGGAGTTGCCTGATGTCACTCTTGTTCCTCCACGTCAGACCCCGACCCCGGCTGCTCGCGGGCGTCACCGCACTCGTGGCCGTGTCGCTGCTGGCCGCCTGCGGTGGAGGGTCCGACTCCGCGAGCCCGAAGGCTGCCGTGACCAGCGCCAAGGTTGATCTTTCCGGAGTGACTCTTCGCGTTGCCGACCAGGTCGGTCAGACCAAGGCGATTCTCGAGGCGGCCGGTGTTCTGAAGGACGCTCCGTATAAGATCGAATGGTCGGACTTCTCGGCAGCCGCCCCGCTGCTACAGGCGCTGCGGGCGAACGCCGTGGACATCGGCCCTGCGGGTGATGCACCCACCCTCAACGCGATCGGTGCCGGCGCCCCGCTGAAGATCGTCGGCGTGACCCGAAGCTCTGCCAGGGCAGTCGCGGTGCTTGTCCCGAAGGACTCACCGATCCACACCGTCGCGGACCTCAAGGGCAAGACCGTCTCGCCGACCACGAAGGGCAGCGTCGGGCACTATCTGTTGCTCGGTGCCCTCAAGGAAGCGGGGCTGCGCCCGGACGACGTCACGATCTCCTTTCTGACTCCGCAGGCCGCCAGCGCCGCGTTCGACTCCAAGCAGATCGACGCATGGACGACCTGGGACCCATATGTCGCGCTTGCGGAACAGAAGGGCGCACACATCATCCGCGACGGGGTCGGCATCAGCTCCGGGCTCGGGTTCACCGTCGCGTCGGACCAGGCAGCCGGGGATAGCGCCAAGCGCGCAGCCATCGCGGACTTCCTGGCCCGCCAGACCAAGGCGTTCGACTGGTCCAATACCAACAAAGCGGACTTCGCCGCGTTGTTCGCCTCGTTGACCAAACTGCCAGAGCCGGTGGCCACGGTGGTGGCCAACCGCCGCACGGTGGAATCTCCCCCGATCGACGACGTAATTATCAAGAAACTGCAGGAGACGGCGGATGTGTACACCGAAGCCGGCGTGATCGATCACAAGCTGGATGTCGCCCCGTACTTCGTCCGCTCGCTGACTTCCTGACCGGTCGTTACTGCCTGTCACACCTGCTCCACCAAAACCATGGAGGCTGGTCATGCCGCAGACCTTTCCGCGCATCGTCGTGCTGACCGGGAACCCACGTCCAGCCTCCCGGACGCGTGCGGTCGCCCGGGCCGTCGCCCAACGGATTTCGCACGGACTCGCCGCCGACCCGGCTTTCGACGCACGACCGACCGCACGCCCCGAAGACATCGACATCGACCTGGCCCTGATCGCCCAGGATCTGTTCGCCGACACCCATGGTTCGGCCGCCACCGCGCTGGAGTCCACGCGGGCGGCGGGCGTGCTCGTGGTGGCCACGCCGGTCTACAAGGGTAGCTACACCGGCCTGCTCAAGGTGTTCCTCGATCTGTTGCCCTCGGGTGGTCTGACCGGAGTAGTCGCCGTGCCGGTGATTCTCGCGGCCGCGCCGGCGCATCAGGCCGTCGCCGAGCTGCACCTGCGTCCGGTCCTCGCCGAACTCGGTGCGACCGTTCCCACGCCGGCATTCTCGATCGTCGAGGCTCAGCTGTTCGACCTCGGTGCCGAGGTCGAGGGCTGGGTCGCGGCGAACAGCCGGCTGGTCCGGGCCTCGGCCGCGGTGCTCGCCACCACATCGGCGGCCACCGAAGCGGAGCTCGCCACGGAAGCGGGGCTCGCGCGATGAGCCACCCCGCCCGACACCGCGCCACTGACCCTGGACCGGACGAGGACGGTGTAGCCGAGGGCCCGGTCGTCCGGCTCCTGGCTGCCCTTCCCGCAGGTACTTCCGCGAACGATCAAGCTGGCGCGGGCGTCGATCCCGGTGCCTACCGAAGGGTCTTCCGTCGGCACGCGGCCGGGGTCACGGTGGTGACCCTGGACGGCCCGTCCGGGCCGGTCGGCTTCACCGCGACGTCTGTTGCGTCGCTGTCGCTCGAACCGCCGCTGATATCACTGTCGGTGTCATCGGTTTCGTCAAGCTGGCCGGCGTTGCTCCGCGCCGACACCGTGGTCGTGCACCTGCTGTCCGACGGCCAGGCCGACACCGCACAGCGCTTCGCGGCCAAGGGCGTCGACCGGTTCGCTGCGCCCACCAACTGGACACGGTTGCCGACCGGTGAGCCGCTGCTGGTCGAGGCAGCGGCCTGGGTGCGGGCCCGGCTCGAACATCGGATAGACACCGGCGACCACCGTCTGCTGGTGGCCCGCGTGTTGCAGGCGCACGTCGAGAAGGACGACGCGCCGCCGCTGATCTATCACAACGGTCGCTACGGGACTCTTGGCACAAATAATTTCCGATGAGTCACCGGGGCCGTTGAAGCGAATGTATGCGAACCATCTTGTCCAGTCTTATCTGGGGGCGAAAGCGTGAATCACAAGAAAGCAGGACGAATATCTGCTGAACGGCATGGATTTCGCTTCAGTGCTGTTTCGGCGGTGATTGCAGCGTTCGTCCTGACGGCTACCGTGGTCGCCTGCGGGGGGAGTTCGGGTACGTCCACCACCGCTGCCGCACCCGCAACGGGCACGCCGGATCTCAGTGGCGTGACGCTGCGAGTGGGGGAGACCGGATATCAGCGGCAGCGACTCTATCTGGAGGCCGCGGGTCTGGCGAACACGCCGTACAAGGTCGAGTACGTCACGTTTGACAGTGGCACTCTCCAGCTCCAGGCGATAGCCGCCGGGAATCTGGACCTGGCGCAATCGAGCGAGATCCCGCCTATTTTCGCCAGCCAGTCGGCGGGTGGTGGCAACTTCAAGGTCATCGCGGTGATGCAGGCTTCGACCCTGCTGCAGGAAGTGATCATTCCCAAAGGGTCGTCGCTCAAGAGCATCGCCGACCTGAAGGGGAAGAAGGTCGGGTACGTCGCCAGCACGACCGCCCACTACTTTCTTTTCAAACTGCTGGAGCAGGCGGGCCTGGGCTGGAACGACATCCAGCCGGTGAAGCTCACCGTTCCCGACGGTGTCACCGCGCTTCTGTCGGGCAACGTCGACGCATTGGCCACCTATGGCAATGCGGTCATCACCGCCAAGCAGCGCGGTGCGACGACGTTGGGTAGCGGCGAGAAGATTCTTTCTGGTAACTACGCCTACGAGGCCACACCGAAGGCGATCGCAGACCAGGCCGTGCACGCCGCCATCACAGACTTCCTCGGCCGGCAGCAGAAGGCCTACGCATGGTCCCGGGCGCACCCCGACGACTGGGCGAAGATCACCGCCGAGCAGACGAAGCAGCCGGTGGCCCAGGCGTTGGAAACCTTCAACAACGGCGAAGCCCAGCGGCCGACCAGGCTCGTCCCCACCTCACCGGCCACCATAGCCTCGGCACAGGATGTCGCGGATGTCTTCATCAAGGCGGAGTTGCTGAAGTCCAAGGTGAACGTGGCCGACTACTTCAGCACGGCGTTCAACGCCGAGATCGAGAAATTCGGCACCTGACGCCGGCAAACCATGTTCTTCCACCGGAGGGTCACCCATGTCGAGTCCCGGCGCGTCGGCGTCCGTTGTTCCACCCCGTCAGGACCTGTTGGCCGATCTGGCCGCGGAGTTCGCCACGACTGCGGCCGAACACGACCGGACGGGGACCTTCCCGGCCGCGAACCTTGTGCGGCTGCATGAGGCGGGGCTGGTCGGGCTCACCGTTCCGGTCGCCTACGGTGGTGAGGACGCGGATCTTTCGACCGTGGTCGACGTGCTCGGCACGATCGCCCGTGGCGACCCCGCGACCGCGCTCGTCCTCGCGATGACCTATCTGGCCCACGCGCGTCCGAGCCGCAGCGCGGGATGGCCCGAGCCGGCGTACGCGCGGATCGCGCGTTCCACCGTCGAAGAGGGTGCGATGGTGAACCACCTGCGGGTGGAGCCCGACCTCGGTACCCCCGCACGTGGTGGGCTGCCGGCCACGACGGCCCGCTGGACCGGGGACGGCTGGGAGCTCACCGGTCACAAGATCTATTCGACCGGTGCGCCGGTGCTT
>NZ_CAUVXI010000295.1:0-5001 GCF_963555845.1 Protofrankia sp. Cas8
GGGCCTGTAGAAATCTTGGCAGAGCCGAAAAGCGGAAGGTAGGCGGTTCGACCCCGCCCCTGCCCACCACCTCTGACCAGCGGTTTCATCCGGCGGATGAGATCGTTTTGGGCTTTTGAAGATCGTTATGTAGCAACGGGTGTAGCAACGCCGACCGCCTTCGGACGGCGGACGGTCCTCCGCACACCCGCGCTGACCTGCACAGATACTTCCGACAGACCGTCTGCTTCGAGAGAGCACGGTCGAACCGGCTTAGCCCGCTGCGGTGTTGCACCGATCGCGCCAGAGGCTGCGCAAACACGCTGGTCAAGCGTCCGCCGCAAGAGGCGGATATGGCCTTACTGCCAGGTGGACGGGCCTCTGCAGCCTCCGGACCTGCGATGTCCGCACTCGCAGTCCAGCACGCCCGCAACCCCCCGTCGGCAGTCTCCGGCCGTTGCTACACGGGTAGCTACAGAACAGGCCCAGACATCGGCGGAACCCCATGCCGTAACTGCCCGACCTGCTCCGATGCGCGGGACGAACCAGCGGACCGTCCGTTTCAGCAGCGGACGCCCGAGGATCTACCGGTCTTTCGTCCGCACAAGTGCCTCTGGTGGCGACACCATCCACGGCCTCACCAATCGTGACCTACGCCAGCACCTTGCGACCCTGCTCAGCCCGAGCCCGAGCACGGCGATGGAACGAATGTGCGCACCGGTGACGGCTGCGCGCCCAGCTCTCACTCGCGTCCCGAGCCGATTGCTCCGCACCGGCTCGGCCAAACTCACCGACCGACCCTCCGACCCACTACTACTGCGCCGATCCGCCGACGCCGCCGTCAAACAACTCATACACTCACGCTGGATTCGTAGCCTGATGACCTGCGTGTCCAAAACGTGACTCATCCTTCGCGGCTGCACCCACCCACGCCTACTAGACGATGACAGTATGATCTTTTCACCTGCTATGACGCGATCGGCAAATTCGGGGGTTGTTGATGTTCGAGGCCGGAGAGACGCTGCCGTTCCTGGTGGCGATCGACGACAGTGACGCTGGTCCAGTGGGTCCGGTTGGAGACAAGGGGCTCTTTGGTCGGGGAGACGGCGAGCCGTCGATCCGACAGATTCCGGTCGCGATCTTGCGTGAGAACCTGCGTCGGGCGGTGGGCGGTCTGCGCGAGCTGTTCGACGAGATCGCGGAACAGCCCGGCGGGATGCGGCTGCGGCAGGCTCAGATCGCCTTCGAGGTCATGGCGAGCGGCGGGATTGCGCTGGTCGGCACGTCCGCGCAACTGGCCGGTAAAGGCGCCATCACGCTGACGTTCGGCGAGTAGCCAACAGCGATGGCGCGCCGTTTGCGTACGCCACTCGTCGGCGTTGGTCCTCCGCCGACGAGCAGATCCGCGACCTGCCGTTTGGTTCGGACCATCCGACGGAAGGCTGCGGTGCAGCGGTCCTGGACAAGGTCGCGAACCGCCGGAAAGGCCAGCTTGCTCCGCGTCGACGAGAAGTCCCAGGTGCAGGCTCCGGGCCGCATCACGCCGGTGCTGCCGATGAGGCCAGCCACGGCTCGAACCGATGACCCACCACGACGTCCGGCACCGCACGAACAACCTGTTCGCAGCGCTGTACCCGGCGTCCAGATCGGTCACCGCGCAGACCCACCGGCGCCGCCGCCACCAGGAGCTATCGCGCCTCGTCAAGCTCATCGACTTCTCGCTGCCCAACGGCTGCGAGCTGCACTAGGTCCTGCACGGCTACGCAAGACTCGGCACACAAGACTCGCCTGTCCGCCATTGGCTGCGCCGCCGCCGGCAGTTCCACCTGCGCTTCACCCCGACCTGGCGGTCCCGGATGAACCTGGTCGAGCGCTGGTTCGCCGAGCTGACCAAGCGCCGACTGCACGGCGCGGCCCACCGCTCCGTCGCCGAGCTCAAAGCCGTCCCGCGCTCCTCGGTAAACGCCTGGAACAAAAACCTCACAACCGTCCGTCTCAGCCACAACCGCAGACGAATCTTCAAGACCCCAGCGCGCATTGCCAGCAAACAGACGACTCAGAGCACTACCGGTCGAACAAGCAGGGGCCACAGCCGAGGTTAGGTTGGACGGCAAGTAACCGCCCGTCCCTCTCGACCCCGAAAGCGCCGCCGAAGACGCCGTCCTGGACGACCAGGACGACTTGGCAGCCCAGCCGCGGCTTCCGGTACAGCGGCCAGGGCATACCATGCGTACCGGGGTATAGTGTTAGCGCTACCAATATGCTGTGAGCATTGTTCAGACAATCAAACGAGGCCGATCGCGATGCCGTTCCATAGAAACCAGGTGGAGGAGGCCTTCCCCTTCTCGGTCGCTACGTTCGAAGAGCCGGGAGGAAATCGAAAGACGAGCCCGCTCCGAGGTCGAGTCAGTAAATGCATAACGTTGCGAACAGTGGGTTCCATGCCAACCGCGAACCCGCGCTCGAACGAAGATAGAGGCGTCGACTCACTGATCTTCGAACGGTAGTCGCGAAAATGCCGAGCCGATTCCGGGCGCTACTAATTGGAGTGCCCACCTACGACGACCCAGGTGTGTCAGACCTGCCCTGCGTCCAAAACGATCTGACCGAGCTAGCCGCCGCCCTAGAGGTTTCTGGCTACCAGGTCGATACAAACGACGTGTCGGCCACAGGGCTGAACCGGGTCAATACTCGCATCGAACGTTTCATCGCCGGCGCTAAGCGTGACGACATGCTGCTCATCTATCTGAGCGGGCACGGGGTACATCACGGTGGAGACGACCGACTGGTTCCCAGCGATGCTGACACGATGTCCAAAAGGTTCTATGACCAGTGCGTCCGAATCAACTTCAACGCGGACATCGACGACAGCCTGGCCAGCCAGGCGCTAGTGCTCGTAGACGCATGCAGAGAAGGATTCGACGATCACGTCAAGAACGTCGGCGCGCGGACACGGTGGGCGACGAGTAAAATCGACCGAGTGTCGGGCAGGCGCCTAGCTTATGTCTTCGCCTGCTCGCCCGGCCAGGTTGCCAGATTTGTGCACAGCGAATCCGAGACATTCAGTATCTTCTCCCGGGCGCTGAGCCGGATACTTCGTGGCGACGGACCGCCACTAACCCTCGCCGCCCTGCAAGACGCCCTACAGGACGAGATCGGGCGGCTAGCCGATTTTTACAGAATTCAGCCACAGACGGTACGAGTACTAGGGGAAACGCGTCGCAGCGATTTCTACATCATCCCCCACGAAGGACTGGCCGCCGAGTCGAAACACGAGCACCCATGGATAGTCGCAGCCAGGGAACATGCGGCCTGGGAGCAGGCGAGCGGCGGCCCAGGCGCGACGGCGATCCGAGATCTGACCCTTCAGACCGTCAAACGCCTCGCGGACACGTGCTCCAGAGAGCGTCGCCTCGTGCCTGACGATCCCTGGTTCGATCCGGGATTCTCCATGCGAATGAGCGAACGCATGGGATTCATGCTCAAGTCAGTTCTAGACGAGAGGCAACTCGCGCTGTCTCCGGCCGAAGCGGCGCTACTTGTCGTGATGCCGTACGCACAGGAGGCATTCTGGACGAGACAGGCGGCCAAGCTTCGCCACATCGGGCCTGTCGACCTTACGGTGCGCGGCGGATCGCGGGATCGTATTTCATACGAGCGATATGCCTTCACCTATTCCCGTTTGGTTCGGCGCGCTGCCTATTCTCTAGAGCGTGGAGACCGAACATCCGCGGCCGGAATCGGATGGTGGCTCTTCCATCGTTGGCTCGTAAGATCCGCCGAGCTGTACGAGCCCAGAGTAGTCGCGGATCTTCTCGGCCCGGGGGCCTTGAACCTTCGATTGACCAGCGCCTTGTTTGACGCTCAGTCGGTTCTCGAAATGATACGGGCGCTCGGGGATGGCCCCGGGTCCGTCGCGAGACTCGGCCAGACACCAAATTCTCGGTTCGCTAACAAGATTGCGGCTTCCACGGTCGATGAGCAACCTCTCAGGAGAAAGCTGGTAGCCTACCTTCTCGCTCTTGCGCACGGGCTGGCGATCGATCCCGCAGGACTCCCGGAAGTCGTGGTCAGCCACCTTGGCATCGTGGATTCGGTGAGTCTGTCGGACGTTCGTTCCACGGTCGGAACCGCTGAGTGGCGACCGCGCGGCATGACTCGGGTTCTTGCCGCAAACTGCACACATCCATGTATGCACGTCGCACTTCAGGAACATACGGTGGCGATCGACACGCTGCTCAGCAACGTGCACGCCTCGGTGGCGGATGACATAGATCTTGTCGTATTAAGAACTTTGCCCGCGCATGCCTCGGCCGATGGGGTAGGTCCAGGCACGACCGCCGACGGTGTCCGTTACTACGATTCGGCCGGCGTACGGTTCAGACTCGCCGACGACCGTATCCAGGAACTGCTGATGGGCGAGCAATTGTACGGCGATCCGGCGTTGGCTGTCCGCGAGCTATATCAAAACGCTCTTGACGCGTGCCGATACGCCGAGGCACGGCGCCGATATCTGCAGCGGATCGGAAAGCCGGCGGCGCCGTGGAAAGGTGATATCCAATTCCGGGAAGGCGTCGACGAAGCCGGCCGGCGGTTCCTGGAGTGTCGCGACAACGGTGTCGGTATGGGATTTTACGAGATTATCGAGGCCTTCTCACATGCCGGAGTTCGCTTTTCAGATCTTCCTGAATTTCTAAACGAGCAAAGCGACTGGGAGAACGCTAGCCCACCGGTGCGGTTTTTTCCGAACAGCCGGTTTGGGATAGGCGTACTCAGCTATTTTATGCTCGCGGACGACATTACTCTGAGGACCTGCCGGCTCAATCGCAATGGCCAGCCCGGGCACGAGCTCACTGTGAATATCGCCGGGCCGGGCGCCCTGTTCCGCGTCCGGGACAGCGGGCCGGGGCTAGAGTCTGGTACCACCATCCGTCTTTACCTCAGACCCGGACTCGAAAACCCGTTTTGCGTTGCCCTTCTACGTCGCCTGCTGTGGCTAGCCGACTATCAGGTAGAAGCGAA
>NZ_CAUVXI010000296.1:0-4966 GCF_963555845.1 Protofrankia sp. Cas8
GCCTCAGGCAATGAAATCTGGCATCCTGGTCAACTCTCGCAGTCTGCGCCCATCGGCTCCAAAAACGCGCGTGTCGGCGTAGGGTCTTCGCCATCGGTGGACGCTTCGGCCTCCACCGCCGTATGGTGGTGTGACTCTAATGGAGCCGTCCTAGCGGACGGCCTATGGTGCGGAGAAAGTCCTTTTGGCGTCGTGGTGAACCTTACTGGACCACACATGCCTCGCTTGACGATCGACCGAAAGAGTATCCTTTCTTATGATGAAAACTACGTCGAAAAAATACTTCTCGATCAGGTAGAATCGCTATTTTCCCCAGGTTCCAATGTGCTGACGTTTGACTGGCTGTGCGCGCTCGCTGAACGGAATCTCTCTCTGGCAGACGCGATAGCCGACAAATGCTCCGAGCAGCCGGAGTATCTCTGGAGAATTGGTCAGGCGAATTTTCGGACGGCGACATCTGGATGCTTTCCGGCTGACCGCTACCTCTTCGCGCACAACGAAGATCAAACGAAGAGTGAGTTCCGCGAACGTCTCCGGCCTGTGTCCTCGCTGCCTGATTCCGTCGCGCTGTGGCGTCTCAAGGCTGCTATATCAGCACGTACTACCCCCGACCCCGATGACGACGCACAGCAGCAGCGAGGCTCCGCCGAGCACATCATGCCGGCTCGCCCATCGGACCAGATCATCATCAGTCGCGATCTGGAGTTTGTTGTCTCCGGGCGACGCTCGCTTCAGGATCAAGCATGGTTGGACCCGGCCACAATGGTGCCGTTGGCCCATCTACTTCGAGCGGCCGCGGTCACCGGTCGTACTGTCGCGGAAGTCTCGAATCGACTGAGGCTGCTCGGATTCAGGACGCGCGATCTGCCTGTTGGCATCGGCGACGTGGTCCCATCGAGGCAGGACTTGCGGCTTGCCTCTCGTGGGTTGGACGGCCGATTCCCCTGGCTAGAAGGAGGGACGCGGGTTCCTTTGGCTCACCTGCTAGCCGCCGCCGTAGCGACGAGCCATACACCTGGTGAAATCGCGAGCAGGCTCGAGCTGCTCGGCTACCTGGCTGTCACACCCCCTACCGGCATCGCGGAGATGGTGTCAATCTCCGATGATGTAATGATGATCAGCCGTGGCCTAGACCGGAAGGCCCCTTGGTTGGCCGATGGTGCTACTGTCCCACTGCCCCACCTCATGCGTGCCGCGGCCGAGACCGGTCAGACGCCAGACCAGGCACTCCTAAGGTTCAGGTCTCTCGGTTATGCTTTGCCGGAGCGGCTTGATCAGGTGCAGGTCGTCCCGCCGACCCCCGCCGACCGTACGCTCACCAGCGCCGACCTAGATGGGCAGGCGCCGTGGCTCGATGGAGACCGAGCCGTTCCTGTCGCGCACGTGTCTCGCGCCGTGGCTGTTCTAGGCCGGTCACAGGCCGAGATTGTCAATAGGCTACGACTTCTCGGCTACTCGGTGCCGGAAGTTCGTGTTCCTACGAGTGAGCCCGATCCCGGTGATCGATCGTTCGTTAGCACTGACCTGAATGGCAGTGCGCCTTGGCTGGACGCCGACGTGATTGTTCCGACCGCGCATGTGGTCGCGGCTGCCGCTGTCGCTGGTCGCAAAGTCAGCGCTGTGGCCGAACGACTTCAAATCCTCGGTTTCATCGTCTCAAAGGTCGCTATGCAGTGTGGCGAAATACCTACAGAGGCCGACCGCAGGTGGGTGAGCTTGGATCTTGACGGCCAAGGACCATGGCTGAATGACGAGATCCAAGTGCCCCAAGCTCACGTCTTCGCAGCGGCGGTAGCCGCGGGGCTCCCGGCGCGGAAGATTGCCGCTCGGCTCGCTATTTTTGGATACAAGGTGCCGCGCCTCTCCGATGGCCCGACAACACGGATGACCGCGGCGGACCTCAAGCTGATTAGCGCCGACCAGAGTGGCGAAAGACCTTGGATCGATGATGACGTCCCGGTGTCGCTTGCCCATATACTGCGGGCTGCGCTCGCTACCGTTCGAACCCCGGAGGAGATTGTTAGGCAGCTCATCGACCTCGGTTTTCCCGAGCCAGATCCCAATATGCGGGCGAAAAATCGAGTGACGGCCGAGGATATTACTTCGATCAGCCTGCGTCTGGACTCCCAACCCCCGTGGCTTGTGGCTGACAGACCAGTTTCTCTAGCTCATGTGTTGCGGGTCGCCGTAGCTACCGATCGCACACCTCACCAGGTTGCCAGACGACTCTCATCGCTGGGCTTCGATATGCCAGATATCGCTGTGGACTCACCGGCCATGCGGCCCACGCGAGTTGACCGGCTTGCCATGAGCCGCGATCTCAACGGCCAACCTCCATGGCTGCCGGGCGATATTCAGATACCCCTAGCGCATTTGCTCGCGACCGCTGCCGTCACGCAACGACCGCTTACCGAGATCGCGGTTCGACTGAACGCTATCGGATATATGACGCCGCATCTGGAAGAGGTCAAGTTGTACGATCGCCATTAGAAAGACTAGGCTTTGCGTTCTGTGGGCTGACCGGAGCACCTGGGCTACAGCGTTATCGTGGTCGAGAAGACATGGACGCCCTCACCGGTTACGACAACGGTGGAGGTCTTGGGGTCGTGTGTTACTATGGCGCTTCCTGGCCGGCCCATAAAATGACCCTGTTCAACAACAATGGTCCCCAGTTCCGCCCTTATCATTCCGTTGGCTTTCGCACTTTTGATCATTCCTGCTTGCATGGAACCGGTGAATGGATCTTCCTCAATTCCCACCAGCGGCGCTAGTCCGCGAGCATGGAGATCCGCGTTGTCGCTGAAGGTTTCGTTGGTGAAAAGACAGAAAACAACGATCTGTTGGTCACCGAAGCTAGAGCGTAGTACTGCGGGATCGGCTCTGAGTCCGCCCAGCTGCTCGATGGACTCGACCGGAACATAGAGGTAGTTAAGTTTTCTGTCCACAAGAGCCGTCCCCCGGGGGAGAAGGACCGCCGAGGGAATCCCGAGCATGTCGGCGAGTTCCCACGACTGAACCCGATACTCGGCCAAGTCCGTGGAGGGCGCTACAAATGACACGCTGATGGAGTCTCGGCTCCGTCGCTCCACACCGATGTCGAGCAGACCGACGTCGGTCTCAGTATATATCGTATGACGCCCGACGCGGTCGAGCCCGAAGCGCCCCATGCGGGCGAGCTGGAACAAGGTTGCCACGGTCGCGTGACCACAGAAGTCGACCTCACTGGCCCCTCGAGTGAAGAAGCGCAAGCGGAGTGTTGCGTCGGACCGGGTGGGGGATAGCGCAAAGGCCGTTTCCGACAGCGCCATCTCTCTTGCGATGTTGCCCATCTCGTCATCGGACAGTTCGTCCGCATTGGTCACGACCCCTGCGGGGTTCCCTTCGAAGACTTTCTGCGTAAAGGCGTCGACTTGGTGCACGTCAATCTGTCTCACGGCTTCCCTACTTGCCCTGTTCAAGGTAGCTATAGATCACCGCGCGCGAGACCCCTAGCTTGCGTCCGACGTAGTCCTCAGACTTCTTAATGTTGAAGAAGCCATGTTCATACATTGTAATCACCAACTCTCGCTTTTGGTCTTTTGGCAAAGTCTCTAGAGGGAGGTCCTTTTCATCGGCATATGATGCCATAAATGCATTTACTCGCTGCTTCCAATCGGCGGAGAATATTTCGACGGGGTTCAGTGCGCCAGCCTGGATCGAGAGAAACTCTGATCTATCCGAGTGGACGCCATCAAAGAAATCAAGCGCAAAGTTCAAGCATATGAGGCCAACGGGGATCCCGGCGTCGTCCCTGATGGTGATCGACACACACTTCAGGTTCCGGCCGTCCCAATTCATCTTGTAGTACGGGTCGAAAACGTCTGGGAACTCGGTCGTGGGTATACCAAGCTCATAGATGGCGCTGATGTCACCCAATTGGCGACGCGAGTAGCTGTTGAAAAGCGCCACAATACGCCCGCTTCGAAGGTCGTGTACGGCGCCTTCTAGGTAAGGATGAAACAGGCGTACGATGCCATCGACCGTATCGAAGTATTGTGTGACCTTTGGATGTGGGTCGAATTCATGTTTCATTCGTACGCTCCTCTGACGGTAGAGCAGCCTGTGCGACGCCTGGCCCGCAAAGACGGCCGCTGGGGCAAGCCCTTGGCGCTGTCGGCCGGCGGGACCTGACGCGTAGCTGATTATAACCACATGTCGAGCCTCATTGGCAGATCGCCCTGGTTTGGGGGCCCACTTTTCTCGGCGTCCGTCTCGGGTGACACGCGGACCCATCTGCGGATTGGCAAGATGGGGGGTGTGATCGGAACCGCTCGCGTTTTTGGAGTCATAGTCGCGGGAGCCACCGGGCCCCTCGGCGCCTGACGCTGCGCCCCGCGTTCGTCGCGGCTAGCCTCATGCTTTCATTGGGGTGATTGTATATTGGTGGCCGGAAATGGGAGAGTACTCCGGAGATGGGAGGATTGGGCTTGCTGAGAGCCTGATCGATCCCGCGCCATGGAGCACCTTCGCGGTGAAGCCTCCCGGTGTGTACCCGTCTGTCCGCGTCGATGCCGGGGGCGGGGTGTCGTGTCGTCGGCGGGTGGTCTGCTGCTGACCCAGACGGTTCGGGCGTCCGGGCTGGGCTTGGCGTTGTCGGAGGCGTTGGTGTCTTGGCGCGCGCCGACGTCGACGCACGACCCGGCGAAGATTCTGACGGATCTGGCGGTGAGCGTCGCGCCCGGTGGGGACTGCCTCGCTGACATCGCGTTGCTGCAGGTGGAACCCGGCCTGGTCGGCCTGGTTGTGTCGGATCCGACGGTGTCGCGGACCGTCGATCGGCTCGCCGCCGACGTCGATCGGGGTCCTGGCTGTGATCTTCAAGGTGCTCGCGGGCCCGCGGGAACGGGTCTGGGCACTGGCCGGGAAACACGGCCCCGGCTTGCCGCGCCATGCCACCTGCACCTATCACGCAACGTGACGCCTGAAG
>NZ_CAUVXI010000297.1:0-4955 GCF_963555845.1 Protofrankia sp. Cas8
GTACGACGAGGCGATCATTATGGCATCGGCTGTGCGGCCCTGACGAGTGGAAGGTTGACATCTCAGAAAGCCACAAATCGGACATAGGATGTATGTCTATCTTCCACTCGTGCCGGGGTGCCGGGTGCCGGGCCTCGCGAAGCGATGGTCTGGCTCCGGGGATACGCGAGCCGGACAGATGCTTCACACACACGCACTGGCGCGGGCCGCCGGATATGCCGTCACTCGGCGGCGATCGGCTCGCCGCACCATTGCTTGCCATCCGGGCCACGGCCGCCGGGTACCACCTCGAAGGCCGTCGCCGCGTCGTTCACCCGCACGAAGAAGTAACACCGACTCACCTGGATGGAACTCGTCGCCATGTCGACGGTTTCCGCGAGCAGGCCGTCGGCATTGTAGTTGTGGACGGCCCGCAGCGACTGGATGAAGCCGCTCCGGGTGGGACAGTCGCCGGCGGCTGCCAGACCGCGGAGGAAGAGATCTGCCGTGATGTAGCCCATGACAGCGGTTCCCTGATCCGGCGGATTGAGCTCGGGTGCATACTGCACCATCGCGTTTCGGTATGCATCCAGGGCTGCGGAGTGTGCCTCGAACGGTGTGAAGCCGATGTAGACGGCCATGCCGGCGATGGACGGGCCGAACTGCGGCAGTAGACTCGGATAGTAGCCGTCCGGGCCGAACGCGGCTTTGATCGGTACCCCGGCCGCCCGCGCCGCCTTGACCACGTTGGCGAGCCCGGTTCCCGAGATCGCACCGACGATCACATCGGCGCCGCTGCGCCGGATATCGGCGGCGACGTGAGCCGGGTCGGTCGAATTCTCCGAGTAGTCGCCGGTGCCCACGATCCGGATACCCTGCGACTTGAGACTGGCCTCGAGTTTCGCTGCCGCCATCCGGGACGACGCCCGCAGGGTACTTTCCAGCAGGTACGCCCGCGTGCCGCCGTTCTGCTTGGCATACAGCCCGAACGTGCTCACGTTCGAGCCGTCGGCGTACTGGTTTGAGGCGGTGAACATATTCGAATATTTGCCCCATGTCGAATCGGTGACGAGACCGGTAACCGGGACGCCCTTGGTACTGAGGTACTCGGCTGAGCCGCTGACGAACGACGTCTCCTGAAGAATCCCGAAAACACCGACGTTCTCGATGAGGTCGCGGGACGCGGTGAGGTTCTTGGTGGCGTCCGACTCGTCGTCGCGCCATTCGATGCTGATCTGTCGACCGCGGATGCCGCCGGTGGCGTTCGCCACGCCGATCCGCGCCTCGACGCCGCTGCGGACGGAGCGGAACACCGTGGCGAGGATACCGGTGTTCGGGAAGACTAATCCGATCTTTAACTCCTTCGGGGTGACGCCGGGAGCACTACACGCCGTTGCCGCCCCGGCTGCCCCGGCTGCCTCGGCAGCCCCGGATGTCGCGCACGCTGACGTCGTCAGCGCGACTATGAGGCCGGTGGTCGCGACGCCGACCCACAGCTTCAGAGGACGATCCATAATGCTCGCAATCCGTTACTATAAGTAAATTTTCAAAATAATTGTTATTCTTATCATAGGAGGCATGGTTGACCCCCGGCGGGTCTGGTTGTTACGGAACCGATCCGTTCTGTTGCTGCCTGGATCTGATCCGACTCCGGCCCGGCCCGGCCCGGCCCGGTCTGACGCTGTGACTTGACGGCGACTACATATCGCCTGCATATTGCAGGCGTAATTGTTACCTTGACGATTCGGGACGTGCCTGAGGACATACGGCACGCGCTGGGTCAGGACGCCGAGCCCCGCGACGCCGCGTCCGCTATTGCCGGTCGCTCTTGGTCTCTGCAGGCATTCCTGCTGGGTGTACTCACCCGTCAGGCGCAGTTCGGCCGGAACCAGCAGCTCCTGGCTACGATCGACCGCGACCTCACCCTCGTGACCTCTGACGGTCGCCTGGCGCGTGCGGCGACATCCTTTTGCAGTGTGGAGCTGGTGGGGTAGGGACCGGGCCGGGACGGTCGACGAGCAGCGTGACGAGCCGGCCCAGCTCGGCAACCGGGTCGTCGGTGAGACCGCTGTGCACCTGCGATGTCTGCACGATCGTGCTCCGTGGTGACGTCAGCCACCGGAACCGCTCACCCGGCGGCAGCGCGCCGGCCGGGCCCGCCGCCGGCCCGCCCGTGCACACCTGCTCGAACGCGGCGAGGTTCGCGGACACCACGGTGTGGTCGAGGAACGGGTCGAGGGCGGTCAGCCGGTCGGCGTCGACCGCGCACCGGGCCTGCAGGTAGCCGGCGCGCTGGCACCACAGCACCACCCCGACGTTCACACACTCACCGCGTTCGACCCTCGGGACGACCCGTACCACGGCGTATTCGAACAGGTCAGCCACCGCGGGCCGCCCGCAGCCACGCCGGCGGTCCGGCCGGCTGGTTGGCGGGCTGGTTGGCGGGCTGGTTGCCCGACCGGGCCGCCGGCGGGTCGTCGAGGTCCACCGACAGCGTCATCGCGCGCAACCACGGCCGGTCACCGCCGACCCGGGCGAGCAGCCAGTCGACGTAGACGTCCGGGGTGACGTCCAGCCACGCTGGCGGGACCTGGGCGAGCACCTCGCCCAGCAGGTCCGCCTGGACGAGTGGGGCGAGCTCCGCGTCCGCGGCTGTCAGGGCGTCGGCTCCGGGCAGCAGGACGTGCTCCTGCCAGCGCGGCAGCACCCGGTCGACCGCGCCGGCCGCCCCGGACCAGTTGTGGTGTACGTACAGCGCCGCGCCGTGGTCGATGAGCCAGAGCCGCCTGCCCCAGACGAGCAGGTTCGGGTTCCGCCACGACCTGTCCACGTTCAGGGTCAGCGCGTCCAGCCAGAGCACTCGGGCGGCGAGGGCCGGGTCGACCTGGAAGGCGAGTGGATCGTAGGTGATGGAACCGGGCAGGTAGTCCATGCCGAGGTTGCTGCCCGCGCTGGCTCGCAGCAGCTCCTGGATCTCCTGATCCGGCTCGGTCCGGCCAAGCTGCGGGTCGAGGTCGATCACGACCAGTTCGGGCACGGGCAACCCCAGCGCCCGGGCGAGTTCGCCCACTACGACCTCGGCGACGAGCGCCTTGGGACCCTGGCCCGCTCCCCGGAACTTCACCACCCACGTGCCGAGGTCGTCGCCCTCCATGAGGCCGGGCAGGCTGCCGCCCTCCCGCAGCGGGGTGGCGTAGCGGGTCGCCGTCACGGCACGCAACATACGGATCAGTGTGGGCGCTGGTGCCCCTGCCCGCGTCAGGGGGCCGGTTGTGCATGATCAACTAATTCATGCCGATGCCGAGGTTGTGCCGCTGTGACGAGTGGAAGGTTGACATCCCAAAAAGCCGAAAATCGGACAGAGAATGTACGTCTACCTTCCACTCGTGCCCGGGGCCGTGCGAAGGTTCCGGTGAGTTCGACAGCCTTGCCCAGGAGCGGGGGGGAGGGCCGTCATCCTGCGGGCGTCATTCTGGTGCAGCGAGCGACGCGGCGCAGGTGGTGAATGAGGCGGTGCCGCACGGCACCGAGACGGGATGGCCGCCCGATGCCCCGGGCAGCCCATCGCCCACAGCCGCGTCGGCGGGTCACTGTCATCTGCCGAGAGCCTCTACCTGTTCGTCTGCCTGGCCGACGTACGGAAGTCGATCCAGCACACGCTACGGACCGTTCGGCGACGGACCGTTCGGCGACGGGCCGGAGTCCGGTGGGTCGAGCGGGTCGCGGACGCCGGTCGGCTTGTCGGTGCCGTCGAGGCGTCTGGCCAGGGCGTTGAGAACGTCGAGTACGTCCGCCCGGATCTCCGGGTCTCTGATCATCCCGTCGGGGCCGATGGCGTGTCGGGGTACGGGACGGTGGGTGCACGCCTGTTCGATGAGGTCGGCGCCGACGTAGCCAAGGACGGTGCGCAGCGACGCGTGGGCGTGGACGGCGCCGGTGGTGGTGGAGACGTTGATCCACGCTGCGTGCTTTCGATACAGCTCCCCGCTTCCGACGGTCCAGTCGAGGAGGTTCTTCAGGGATCCCGGGAGGCCGCCGGCGTACTCCGGCGTGCAGAAGACGACGGCGTCCGCGGCACTGATCCGGGCACGCAGGTCGGCGACAGCGGGCAGTGCGGGCTCCCGATCATCATCTGGATTGAACTGCGGTAGGCCACCCATCCCGCCGTAGACATCGGCCACCAGGCTGTCGGGTGCGACGGCCTGCGCCGTGCGAAGGAGCGCCGCGTTGGTAGACCCCGCGCGAAGGCTGCCGCAGATCATCAGAAGGTGATAGGTCCCTGCCACGACATCAGGCTAGGACGAGAAGATCCTTGTGTCATTGGTGGTACCGCCGTGACGAGTGGAAGGGGGTGTGGGCGGCGTGATTACCCAAGGCGGTATCCAGGCTGCTGTCTGACGGGCGACAGTCCGCAACCATGTTGTGACCGCGGCGTCTTTTATAGGGAGACCACCGACGGGGTATCTGGGGGCCGACTATGCGTGCCACACGATCTATCGTTCCGCTGACAGCGGTTGCGTTTCTCGCCGTATTCCTGCCCGGATGCGGACCCATCGCATCCCAGCCGAGCGGCGGGAAACCGAGCGCCGGCCAGGCCGGCGTGCAGCCGGTCGCCAGCGCAGGTAACACCTCGAACACTCCGGCCACACAGCCGGCCACACAGCCAGCCACCCGGCCTACCTCCACTGCTGGCGCGACGTCCGCCGGCCCGGCCCGGTCCGCACGTGACGGGGACGTCGACGGTGACGGCAGGCCGGACCAGGTGACCTTGTCCGCCGGGGGAGCGCTGGCCGTGTACTACTCGGGCGGCGGCAGCGACGTGGTGAACCTGGGGCCGGGGAGTGCGGGCGACCAGAAGCTTCTCGGCACGGCGGACGCCGATGGCGACGGCCACGCCGAGGTGTTCGTCCGTATGATCATGGGAGCCTCGGCGCAGATCGACACGGTCCTGCGCTACGTCGACGGACACCTTCGCC
>NZ_CAUVXI010000298.1:0-4944 GCF_963555845.1 Protofrankia sp. Cas8
CGCCATGTGGGCGAGCATGGCGGTCCTCGTCTTCCACATCGTCCGCCGGCCGATGAAGGGCCGGATCCCATTCCCCATGATCATGCTTGTTCCGGTAGTGACCCAGTACATCTGGTTCATGGCGGCGCCACCTGGATATTACTTCGCGGTCATACCGTTCTTCCATAGCATGCAGTACCTGTTCATTGCCTGGAACGTACACCTCAAAGAATCGATCGACTCGACGGGGCGCAAGCCGTCGGTCAACTTCGCCGTTTCCGAATCCGCACGGTGGGTCGGTGTCAACGTCGCGCTTGCGTTCTTTCTTTTCTGGATAATACCCCGACTGGGGAGTCAGTTCGGCCAATCGCTGGCGTTCAGCACGGCGGTGATATTCGTGGCACTCCAGATACACCATTTCTTCGTCGATGGAGTGATCTGGAAACTACGAAACCCGAAGACAGCAGCCCCGCTCTCCTCTTCGCCGCCGGAGGTCATCGGCGATAATCCATTGGCGGCTGCGGACGTCGACGGCCAAGCGGTCGCGCGAGTGGTCCAGCTGGATTCGTTGTGCGTCGCTGCCGTCGGTAAACATGAACGAGTGTCCGGCTCCGACGCTTCGCGAGAGCCGACATCCTCTTGGCGAGCGCGGTGCGCAAACGACATCGTCTGGAGGCATCAGTGATGTATGTAGTTCTGGTTGGTTCAGTGACGGCATTGAGTCTGATCTCCTACGGGTGTCTACGTCAAACCATTCATTCCAAGATCGCGTCCTGCGGTCTGGCCGCGGTACTCGTCATTTTCTTCGCCGTCTGGGTCGAGTTAGCCTCGGCGGCCCGGCAGCGGCCGCTGTTGGCAACCGGACTATTCGCGGCAGCGATCGCGCTGTTCCGCTTGATGGGACGCTTCGAACGCCCGGTACAGCCCTCGGGTCGACCGAACGCCGGCCTGTCGTCTCAGCGGACGGAGCCAGCCCCGCAGCCGCGGCACGAACATCGAGATCACTCCGTCTAGTGCTGTGGCCCGATATGTTCACCGGCTTTTGTGATCATGCTGCGGTGGGCAGAGGACGGCCGCCCCAACGGATGTGTTTCTCGCTACGGACCCGGGCGCGTTCACGGCGTTGGGCGGCCAGCACGTCGGGGTGGCGGGCGTGAGCGTTGCGCCAGCGCAGGTAGTCGTGCAGCGCGCGGGTCTGGACGGTGTGGTTCGGATGCTCGCTGTTGGCGATCGTGAACCGGCGCAACGCGCCGAATTGCGCCTCGATCGGGTTCGCCCAGGACGCAGAGGTCGGGGTGAAGCACAGCTCGGCCCTGTTCCGCCGCGCCCAGGACCGAATCCTGCTCCCGGTGTGCGCGGAGAGGTTGTCCAAGATGATGTAGATCGGGGCGCCGTCCGGGCAGACTCGGCGGATCGACTTCAACGCGGCCAGGCTGGGGGCGGCACCCTTGCGGCGGCGGTTGACTCCCCACAACCGGTCCTCACCGACCGAGTAGCAGCCGTGGAAGTAGGTCACCCCCTCGGTGCGGTGATAGGTCGCAGCCACCCGCTGCGGACGGCCCTGCCTGGCCCAACAGGCACCGCCGGTCGGGCGGATCCCCAACGGCCCGAACTCGTCGAACGCGAACGTCCGGTCCGGGAACGCCTCCCCGACCTGCTCGATCCGGTCGAGTTTGACGTCCCGGTCAGGGTCGGTGGACTCCTTCCACGTCTTGGTCCGCTGGAAGCTCACCCCGCGGCGGGCCAGCAGACAGCGCAACGTCTCCCGGCCGATCCGGATCACTCGCCCCGGCGCCCGACGCAGGTAGGCGACGAGTTTCCGCAGCGACCAGTGGGTAAACGGCTGCCCGAGCCGGACCGGACGGGTGGTGGCCGTCGCGACGACGAACTCCTCATCGTCAGGACCGAGCAGGCGGGGACGGCCTCCCGCCCACCGAGGGTCCAGACAGGCCAGCCCCCTGTCGTTGAACCGGTGGATCACCTCGCGGACCGTGTCCTCGTCCGCGGCGACCAGCCGGGCGATCACCGGCACACTGTTCCCACCCGCCGAGGCCAGCAGCATCATCGCCCGCCGGTAACGCACCGTGCTGGTCGTCCCCCGGCGCACGATCCGCTGCAGCCGCTGCCCTTCCTGATCAGTCAGTCTGCGGACCCTGACCGGCGCTGCCATCACACACCCCCCAGATCAGACCGGATACCTCTCCCACCGACCTACCCGGCCACCACCACCCACAACACCGCGAACCAACCCGGCCACAGCACTAGCGAAACCAGGAACCGCCACAGGTGGGAATTTCCCTACGACCGCCACGACGTCGCCACGGCTCACACAGAGGCTCACACAGCAAGGCACGACACCGTCATCGGCGAGGCACCCGAACGATGATTCGGCAACGAGTGCCCCGGTCGGTGGCGGTGTTCGTCGCACTGGTGGCGATGACGGCCGTGACCGTACCGGCAGTCGGGACTGACGCGGCGCCCAGGTGGCTACGAGCGTTACTCGCCGGGCCCGCCGCGATATGGCCAAACGATGGTGGCGACGTCCCTGGCGGACAGGATGTCCAGGTCACGGTCTATTTGGCATTGCGGGACCCCGCAGGTGCCGAAACGGCGGCGACAGCGGTATCGGACCCAGCAAACGCCTCCTACCGTCACTTCCTGACCCAGAACCAATTCAAGGCGTCGTACGCCGCCACAGACGACACCGTGAACGACATCCGCGGGTGGCTCATCCGCCAAGGTTTCGACATCGTCTCGATGTCCTCGACCAACCGCTCGATCCGCGTGCACGGCTCGGTCGCCGCGTTCGAGGCGACGTTCGATACCGACATCAGGACCTACACCCACGACGGAACGGAAGTACACGCACCGTCCCGGACACCGAGCGTGCCGGTCGGCTTCGCTGGCGCCATCCTGTCGATCGGGGCCCTCACCATCGACACGGCCACGGACCACACACCGGCCCCACCCCTGCCGGTATTCGTCAGGCCACCGACATGCTCCTCCTACCACGGTGAAAAGTACCCGGCGGACTACCCAGTTATCGACAGTGTGCCGAGGACCGGCGGGGTCCCGCCACCACTCGCGGTCTGCGGATACTCCCCGAGCCAGGTGAGGAGTCTCTACGGCATCGACGACCTGACCCACAACGGATTGGACGGCCGTGGCACCACCGTGGCGATCCTCGGCTCCTACGCCTCGCCGACGATTATGGGAGATGTGAACACCTGGGCCACCCGGCAGGGTGAACCGCCATTCAAACCGGGGCAGTTCCGCCAATATTTCCCCCCCGACTTCTTCTTCGGCCACAACGCCGCGGTAAGCGCCGGCGTGTGCAAGGAACAGGTCTCCTACAGCGAGGAAACGCTCGACGTAGAGGCAGTCCACGGCATGGCACCCGGCGCCGACATTGCCTACGTGGGAGCGGCGAGCTGCCAGCTTTCCGACATGACCGACGCCCTGCAACGGATCGTCGATGAACATCTCGCCGACGTCGTCAGCGGGACATACAGCTTCCTGGAAAACGAGATCCCGACCGGCGACGTCAACGCCGCCCACTCGACGTTCCTGCAAGCCGCGCTCCAGGGGATCGGGATCTTCTTCTCCACCGGGGACCACGGCGACAACCTTGAAATTAAGAAAGTACGGGGGGTGGTGTACCCGGCATCCGACCCGTTCGTCACCGCTGTTGGCGGCACATCAGCTGGAATCTCACAAAACGGGTCGCGGCTGTTCGAGTTCGGATGGGAAACCGCGACAACCACACAGACCGACGGCTCGTGGACGCCGCCTCCACCCGGCACATTCCTTGCCGGCGGAGGCGGCGGCGTAAGTAAACTCTTCACCCAGCCGCGGTACCAGACAGGACTCGTACCGTTCCCGATATCCGAATATTTCACGAGCAAACCGGGACGGACACTGCCGGACGTAGCCGCACTAGGCGACCCGAACACCGGCTACCTCGTCGGCCAGACCGAGACCTCCTCAGACGGCACCACGAAATATATCGAGTACCGCCTCGGCGGCACCAGCCTCGCCACCCCCCTGTTCGCCGGCATCACGGCCCTGACCAACCAACTAACCGGACATCCGACCGGATTCGCGAACTACGCGCTGTACCGGATGGCCAACACTCCCGCGTACTACGACCCGTCCAGCTCAAACCGCGCCACTGCCGTCGTCGATGTGTACTACACCAACAACGAGAACCCCACCGATGGCTACAAAACCGAACTCCGGACACTCAACCAGAAACAGACGATCTACCTCCGAACGGGATACGACGACGTCACAGGACTCGGCACCCCGAACGGCCTCGCATTCATCGTAGGCCTCGCCCACACCCCCGATCCGCCGTAGTTTACCGATCCCCAGCCATGAACTCCCATGCCGCGATCGGCATCAGAAGCTGTCCGCGAGCCCTTTACTCACAAAACCGGTCCCGTCGGATCCTGTTCGGCTACGCCACGCCGCCTCCGGCCACGTCACCGGCTCGGTGAGCAGTCGCACATTGCCCGCCGACCAGTCCACCCGCGACGACGGCGCATCCACGTGCAGCGTCCGCAGCAACACCCCGTGCCGCATCGCCAACACCATCTTGATCACACCGGCGACACCCGCCACCGCCTGCGTATGCCCGATGTTGGACTTCACCGACCCCAGCCACAACGGCCGGCCATCCGCCTGGCCCTGCCCGTATGTCGCCGGCAGCGCCTGCGCCTCGATCGGGTCACCCAATCTCGTCCCCGTACCGTGCGCCTCCACCACATCCACCTCGGACGCGGACACTCCCGCGGCCGCCAGAGCCTGCCCGATCACCCGCTGCTGCGACGGACCACGCGGCGCCGTCAACCCGTTCGACGCACCATCCTGATTAACCCAAATGCCTGAACACGGCACCGAATCCGCCCTCGCCGAGCTGACGGCCGCCGGCGAGCGTGCCCGTGGTGGAACCGCCGTCCGCGA
>NZ_CAUVXI010000299.1:0-4901 GCF_963555845.1 Protofrankia sp. Cas8
TGTCCGAGCATGACATCGAACAGCGCGGCGATGTAGCCACCGTGGACGTTGTTCCGGCTGCCCTCGTATGCTGGCCCGAGGGTCGCCTCGCCGTGGAACATCTCGCCGCGGCGTTCGACGATCAGCGGCGGGGCGAACGGGTGGGAGCGGCCGAAGATCGGATGCCGTTCCCAGAGCACGGCATTGTCGGCACTGCCGATCCGCAGCCCCGCCCGGCCGTCGTACCGGCTGGCGCGGGCGTGCGGCCGGGCTAGGCGCTCCATGCGTTGCGCGGCGTCGGCGATGGCGCGCAGGTCCTCGGTGGGTATGTCGCCGGTCGCCAGGTGTCCGGCGAGCGCCCGCAGGGCCGCCGCGGCCCGGCGCGCCTCGCTCAGCCCGTCGGTCACCCCCTCGTCCAGCCCCTCGCCAGTTGCCGCCGTCGACGAAAGGGTCGACGGCCCGGTCGGCCTGCCGGGCCGGTCCTGGCCATCTGACATGCTGGGATCTCCTCACTTCGGGTGTCGTGACCATCGGACGGCCCGACATCCCATTCGCCAATACTCCTTCAAATAGTAATATAATTATGCTGAACTTTCGACTGTCTGGTCGGCTCCCTCATCGGACGGGTGGATGTCGGCCCAGGCATGGGAGAGCGCTTCGGTGAAGATTTCCGGGGGTTGTGCGCCGGAGACTCCGTACCGGCTGTCGACGACGAAGAACGGCACGCCGGTGGCACCCAGTGCCCGCGCCCGGTGGGCATCGCCGTCCACCACGTCGGCGTAGGTGCCCTCGACGAGTACGCGGCGGGCCTCGTCGGCGTCCAGGCCGGCTTCACCGGCCAGTCCGACGAGGCACTCGCGGTCGAACAGGGACCTCCCTTGGGTGAAGTGGGCCAGGTAGAAGCGCTCGACGACGGCGTCCTGGATGCCGCGGTCCCCGGCCAGCTGGACGAGCCGGTGCGCATCGGCGGTATTGCCGACAAACCCGTCGACCAGGTGGTATTCCAGGCCGACGGTGGCTGCGGTGCGTTCGACCGCGACCTGGCTCGCCCGGGCCTGCGCTTCGGTCATGCCGTACGTGGCGACCAGCATGGCGGTCTGGCCGACGACGCGGTCGGTGGGCATGGTCGGGTCGAGCTGGAATGAATGGTGGACGATCTCGATCTGGTCGCCGTGGGCGAAGCCGGCCAGCGCCTGCTCGAAGCGGCGCTTGCCGATCCAGCACCACGGGCAGACGAGGTCGGACCAGATGTCAACCCGCATGGGGTTCTCCTCGGTGCTGGTCGGAATGTGCTGGTCGGGATGTGGTCGGGATGCGGTCGGGATGCGAGGGCAGGGTACGGCGGCTGTGCCGGCCCTGCTGGAGCAATGCTGACCAGAATATGAGGTACACCTCGACTTATCCCGATGTCCGGCTGGTGTACGTGGCGGTCTGGGGCCTGGGGTCTGGGTCTAGTCTGCGGTCTGGGGTCTAATTGAAGAGTTCTTCAATTAGCGACATGGTGGATGGCCTGCTGCGCTCGAGCGGCGGGCCGCTGAGCAGGGGAAGGGCGGGCCGAGGCCGATGCCGGGGACGAGGGTGACCAGGGCCGCGCGGACGCAGGTTCCGCTCTATCAGGCGAAGGCGGAGTTCTTTCGGATGCTGGGGCATCCGGTGCGGATCCGGGTGCTGGAACTGCTCCAGGACGGGCCGATGCCCGTTCGGGACCTGCGCTGCGCCGTCGAGGTGGAGCCGTCGAATCTGTCCCAGCAGCTGGCGGTGTTGCGCCGCTCGGGGATCGTGACGGCGACCCGGGACGGCTCGACGGTCGTCTACGCGCTCGCGGGCGGGGACGTGGCCGAGTTGATGCGGGCCGCGCGAAGGATCCTCACCGAAATGCTCGCCGGGCAGGAGGAGCTGCTCGCGCAGCTGCGCGAGGCCGACACGAGGTCGATGTGAGCGCGGCGATCGCACCTGGCCGGGTGACCGGGCGGGTGACCGGGCGGGCGGTGTGGCGCCGGGTGCAAGCGGTGCTGCCCACCCGGGCCTCGTTCATCTCGATGGGCCGCTCGCCACGTAAGGACCTGCTCGCCGGACTTACCGTGGCGGTGGTGGCCCTACCCCTGGCGTTGGGGTTCGGGATCTCCTCCGGGCTCGGTGCCCAGGCGGGACTTGCCACCGCAGTGGTCGCGGGCGCCCTTGCCGCGATCTTCGGCGGATCCAATCTGCAGGTCTCGGGACCAACCGGCGCTATGACCGTGGTGTTGGTACCGATTGTCCACACCTACGGTCCCAGCGGAGTGCTCACCGTCGGGCTGCTGGCGGGGTTGCTGCTGGTGACCCTCGCATTGGCGAAGGTCGGCGGCTACATGCGCTATGTGCCGGCGCCGGTGGTGGAGGGTTTCACCGTGGGGATCGCCGCCGTCATCGCCCTCCAACAGGTACCCGCGGCGTTCGGGGTGAAGGCCCCACCCGGAGACAAGGTCGTCGTGGTGGCCGCACGTGCCGTCATCGACTTCGCCGGACATCCGCACTGGGCGGCCGTGGTCCTGGCCGGCACGGTCATCGCGGTGATGCTGGCCGGGGGCCGGTGGCGGCCGACGGTGCCGTTCTCCCTCGTCGCGGTTGTCGCGACAACCGTCGCAGCGCAGGCCGCGCACCTGCAGGTGGCGCGCATCGGCCACCTGCCGGCCGGGCTACCCGCCCCCTCGCTGGGCTTCCTGGACCCTTCCGCAGTGCCGGGACTGCTGCCTTCGGTGGTCGCGGTCGCCGCACTCGCCGCGCTGGAGTCACTGCTGTCGGCGACGGTGGCGGATGCGATGAGCGTGTCCGATCGCCATGACCCGGACCGGGAGTTGTTCGGTCAGGGCGTGGCCAACCTGGCCGCGCCGCTGTTCGGCGGGGTTCCCGCCACCGCCGCGATCGCCCGCACCGCGGTCAACGTCCGTTCCGGCGCGGTGTCCCGACTGGCCGCCCTCACCCATGCGGTCGCGCTCGCGGTCATCGTGTTCGCCGCGGCCCCCCTGGTCGGACGCATCCCGCTGGCGGCGCTTGCCGGGGTGCTGCTGGCTACCGCCGTACGCATGGTCGAAGTCGGCTCGGTTCGGGTGCTGGCGCGTGCGGACCGGGGCGACGCCGCGGTACTGGTGCTGACAGCGCTGGCCACCCTGGCGCTGGACCTGGTCGTCGCAGTGATAGCCGGCCTGGTCGTGGCCGGAGCGTTGGCGCTACGCCAGGTTGCCAGGGCCGCGCGGGTCGAACAGGTCGCACTGGACGACGGCCTGTCACCAACCGACCACCACGCAGAAGAACAGGCCCTGCTCGCGCGGCACATCGTGGCATACCGCATCGACGGGCCGGTGTTCTTCGCCGCCGCGCACCGCTTCCTCCTGGAACTCACCGACGTGGCCGATGTCCTGGTCGTCATCCTGCGGATGTCCCGCGTCACTGCGATCGACTCCACCGGAGCCCTGGTCCTCAAGGATGTGATCACCAAACTGGAACGCCGTGGCATCTGCGTCCTGTTGTCCGGTATCAGGCCCGGCCATCAGCAGGTGCTGTCCACCTTCGGCGTCGCCGAGCACCTGCGCCGCGACGGGCTGCTGTTTCCCGACACCCCCGCCGCGATCGCGCACGCCCTGCTCCTGGCGCCGGATGTGCTGTCGAATCCGCGTGCGGCGCTCTCCCAGCCGCAGGTGGAGGGGACATGCTGATTCCCAGCCCGACCGGAGTGAATCCCGCGTACAGCATCCAGATCCGTGTCCCGGCCCGGGCGGTGAGCGAGGTCCGGTCGGTCATCGCCGACGCGCCCGGTACCGTCACCGTTCAGGCGGACGAACCCGGCCCCGCCGGCGCGCACCGTATCATCCTGGATGCGGACAGTGCACGCACCCTGACCTGGCTGACCGCCGCGCTGCGCCGCCGCCTGGGCACCGACCTGTTCCACGCCGAAGACCTCGTCTTCGCGACCGCCTCCACGGGCAAGCTCGCCCAGCAGGTGTGTGCGGCCGTCACCACCGGTCATGACGTCGCGCTGCTGGACGCTGACGCCGACCGTCGGGTGATCACCCATCTCGCCGCCCATCCACGCCATACCGACCGCTACACGGGCCGCTCCCGGCGGATTGCGCTGCTCACCGACGCCAGTGCCGTCCTGGACTTCGAGCCGATGCCCGCCGAGACGGCTCTGCCGGCGGTCGAGTCCCAGGCCGTCCACCTGCAGCGGGCAACCGGCCTGGACGTCATTCCGCTGCCGGTCGCCACGCGCGGCGCCGACGAGCTCGCGACCGTCATCCGGATGTTGGCTCCGGGCTTCGCCGCGACCGTCCTCGTCCACACCCACATCCGCCACATCGAGACCGCCCGCGCTGCGGTCGACAACACCCGGGCCGACGGCGCCTCCCAGCTGTTGCTGGACGCGGTCAATGACGGGCTCGCCGTGGCCGCCACCGCCGCGGCGCTCAACGCGCTGCGCGCGCGGGCCGTCGACCTGCGTCGGGCCCGGGTCATCCTCGTCGACCCGGCACGAGGCGGGGACCTGGCTGGTCTCCTGGTCGCGGCCGGGATCGGTGACATCACCCTCTACGACCCGGTGGAGTACGGCATCCAGGCGCTGCATGCCGTTGCCGACCAGACGGATCTGGTCATCGACCTGATGGGTCTCGCCGCACCACCGCTGGGCGTCCCGGTGCTGCGGACCCGGTTGGAAACCCCACCCCCGATGCTGGCCGCGACTACCGGGCCGCGCCCGCTGCACGCGCTGCCGGGCCTGCTCACCGCGGCCGTCACCACTCGGATGCCGATCACTGCGGCGGCACGTCTGGCCGCCGCGTACGCTCTGGCCGAGCAGGCGGAGCCCGGTGCCCTGCTGCCCGCTCTTGATCATCCGGAGCTGACCGCGGCCGTCGCCGTCGCCGCGATTCGGGCGCTCACCGCGTCGCAGT
>NZ_CAUVXI010000300.1:0-4796 GCF_963555845.1 Protofrankia sp. Cas8
AAGGGGTTTAAAGTCCGCCCCCGCCGGTGGGTGATCGAGCGGACGTTGGGCTGGCTGATGCACTACCGCCGCCTGGTCCGCGATTACGAGACTCGCCCTCAACGCTCCCGAACTATGATCCACTGGGCGATGATTGATCTTATGGGTCGCCGTCTCACCGGGGAGAGGACCCCGACATGGCACTACCAACCCGGACAACTTCCACCTACCTGAACAAGACGTCCTCTCAGACATACCTTTGCGGTCCACAACCTGCGCGCGTGGTTTCGCCGCGGCGACGACGTCGGCGCGCTGCTGCCGGTCCTGCAGACCTACCTGGGCCACGCCTCGATCGGCGACACCGCCTACTACCTGCGGCTGACGGCCGAGTCCTACCCCGACATCGCCGCCCGGGTGCACCGCGTCCTCGGCGACGTCGTCCCACCCGTCACCGACTGGCCAGGCCGCCATGGCGACTGACTACGCCCTCGCGCTGCGCCGCTTCCTCACCGGGCACCTGGCCGGGATGCGCGGCAGCTCACCGAACACCATCGCGTCCTACCGCGACACCTTCAAACTACTGATCATCTTCTTCCGGGGCACCCGGTCGGTTCCCCCGGACAGGCTCACCCTCGAGCGCATCGACGCCGACGCCATCGCCGCGTTCCTCGACTGGCTCGAGGACAGCCGGCACAACACCGTCTCCACCCGCAACCAGCGCCTCGCCGCGATCAGCTCGTTCTACCGGTGGCTGCAGTCGCAGGACCCCACCCTGCTGGCCTGCTGCCAGGACATCCTCGCGATCCGGGCCAAGAAACACGCCCACCCGGGGGTCAACCACCTCACCGTGGAACAGACCCGCAGCCTGCTCGCCGCGCCCGACCGGTCCACCCGCCACGGCCGCCGGGACGCGGTCCTGCTCGCCACGCTCTACGACACCGGGGCCCGCGCCCAGGAACTCGCCGATCTGGTCGTGCGTGACATCCGCCTCCAAGCACCGGCGATTGCCGCCCTGACCGGCAAAGGCCGCAAAACCCGCCACGTCCCCCTCATCGGCAACACGGTCGGACTCCTCGACGCCTACCTCGGCGAACACCACCTCACCCGATCCGGCCACAGCGACCATCCGCTGTTCTTCAACCAGCACAACACCAAGCTCAGCCGCGGCGGGATCGCCTGGGTCCTCCGGAAATACCAGGTGAGCACCGGCAACCCGACACTCACCGCCGCCACGATCACACCCCACACCCTGCGTCACAGCAAAGCCATGCACCTCTACGAGGCGGGCATCCCACTGCCCTACATCCGCGACATATTAGGACACGTCGACCTTTCCACCACCGAGATCTACGCACGGGCCTCGACCGAAGCCAAACGCAAAGCCCTGGAAGGGGCCTACACCGACATCGTCACCGACGACCTGCCGGAGTGGAACCAGGACCCCGACCTCCTCAACTGGCTCACCTCGCTGTGAGCCTCCGCGGCTGACCGGTTATGCGCAGCGCTCACGCCCCGATCGAGCCCCCACCAGGGCCGACAGGCCAGCGCTGCTCATAATCCAGCGCTGTTCATTAGGCGGGATTCTTTCACCGCTGCTCGCGAACGTGGCCCTGTCGGTGCTCGACGAGCATCTGCACGGGCCGTGGCTGCCAGGCGGGGCGCAGTCGACTCAGGTTAAACGCGCGGGCCGGCGCAAGAAAGGGCTCCCGAGGTGGCGGCTCGTCCGTTACGCGGACTTATGCCGACCTCGGCATAAGCGGACGACTTCGTCGTCCTGGTCCACGGGAATGAGCACGACGCCCAAGCGCTGCGCGAAGAAGTGGCCCGGGTGTTGGCCACGATGGGTCTGCGTCTCTCCGAGGCGAAGACCCAGGTCACGCACCTGGACCGGGGTTTCGACTTCCTCGGGTTCCGCATCCAGCGGCGCCGTAAGAGGGGGACGAACAAGTGGTACGTCTACACCTTCGTGGCCGACCGGGCGATCCGGGCGGTGAAGGCGAAGATCAGGGCCATGACTCCCAGGGAATCGCATCAGGGCCTGGAGGGCTTGCTGACCTGGATCAACAGGGTCACGCATGGGTGGGCCGGCTATTTTATGCACGCCGTGGCGAAGCACGTGTTCAACGCCGTCGACAACTTCGTCTGGTGGCGCCTCGCCCGGCTGCTGATGACCCGGCACCGCTGGAGATGGAAGGAGTTCCGCGCCCGGCACACCACCCCCACCGGGAGATGGCAGACCTACCGGGCCGGTATCACCGAGTGGAAGCGGATCGCCAAGGTACCGGTCACCCGGTACCGGTCACCCGGTACCGGTCACCCGGTACCGCTACCGCGGCACCCGGATCCCCACCCCCTGGACCCCACAACCCACATAGACGGCAGAAGCCATGGAGCGCCCGGTGCGTCGAAAGGCGCACGCCGGGTGCGGAGAGAGGCCGTGGGAAACGGATCGAGAGCAATCCCGGCACCGCGCCCACAGCCTACTCGACGGGAATGTCGTACGACACGAGGTCTGACAAGGTCGCACGGAGTGAGTGGACTCACCGTGTGAGGGATCGGAGGTGTCCGGTGGTGTAGTCCTGGACTGGTGTCCAGTGGTCGGTCCCCGCTTCGACGTGCGTCGCTGGTAACGGCGGGGTGCGAAGCTCGGATTTTAAACCCAAGGATTCCCGTTCCATCCGGGGTTGCAGGTGAGGGGAAGGCTGGTCGGGTGAACGTGAGTGAATCTCTGTACGGATGATGCGTCATTTCTGACCTCCGGTCAAAGAGCATCCGCCTCCTGCGGTGTGCCGCAAGAGCTGAGGCCTCGCCGCGGCAAAAGCAGGCTGAATGCCATAATGGCCAGACCGAGGCCAGCCGCGATGAGAAAGACCAGGTCGTAACCATCGGCGAGCGCGGCCGTCGCGGAGTTCCCGCCGGCGTCCCTCGCGGTTGCGGCGCTCGCCGCGGTCGCGAGCACCGCGAGGCCTATCGATCCGCCCACTTGGTTGGCGGTAGTCGCCAGGCCGCCGACGATCCCCGCGTCGCCGTCGGGAACGTTGGCGGTCGCTGCGGCCATGAGGGTGGGGAAGACCAGCCCTATGCCGACGGCGATGAACAGCGTAGGCCCGAGTACGCTGGCGGCGTAGCCGCTGTCGGCGTGGGATCGGGAGAGCCACCAGAAACCGGCCAGGAAACAGGAACAGCCGCCGAGCACCAGTGGACGCACACCCGTTCGTGGCAGCAGGTTCGCGGCCCATCGCGCAACCACCAAAAACGTCACGGCGGCTGGGGTCTGCCCCAGCCCGGCTTTGACTGCACTATAGCCGAGCACGTTCTGCATAAAAAGCGACGTGAAATACCACATCGCGATGGCAATCCCTCCGAACAGCATGAGCACGCCGAGGCCGACGGCGACCTCACGTACTCTGAAAAGCCGGACGGGCACCATCGGGTAGGCGGCGAAACGAGCTTCCACCAAGAGGAAGACGACCAGCAGAAGCAGGCCCGCCGCGGCTGGTCCTAGGACGCGCGCGGACGTCCAGCCGTGATCGGCGCTCTGCATGCCCCCGTAGATCAGCGCGGCCAGGCCCGCCGTTCCCAGGACAGCTCCAGTGAGGTCGAGCGGTTCCCGTCGCACGGATCGCTTTCCGGCGAGCGACGTGACGGCTACGGCGATCAGGATGGCGCCGATCGGCACGTTGATGAGGAAGACCCACCGCCACGACAGGCCGGTTGTTATGCCACCACCCGCGATCGCGCCGGCCATCCCGCCCACACCGCCCGAGGTGGCCCACGCGCCGAACGCGCGGGCCCGGTCCCGGTCCTCGGTGAAGCAAATGTTGATCATCGCAAGCGTCGCCGGCGCGAGCAGGGCGGCTCCCATACCCTGCGCGACGCGAGCCGCCACCAGCACTTCCGGAGCGGCCGACAGGCCGCCGACGAGACTTGACACGGAGAACAAGAAGAGCCCGCCGACCAGTATCCGGCGATGGCCAAACAGGTCGGCGGCGCGGCCGCCCAGCGGCATGAAGCCGGCGAAGGTGAGCAGGTAGCCGTTTACCACCCAGGCCAGTGCGGTATCGCTGGTAAAGCTCAGACTTCGGTCGATTGTGGGCAGGGCGACGTTAACGATAGACGAGTCAAGGATCACCATGAACTGACATGCGCACGCCAGCGCCAGAACTATCCAGACGGGTCCGGTCGTTACTAGCCGGTCGTCGCGGGTCGGCGTAGGTGTTTCAGTCGTCACGGGCCTCTCCCGGATGCCGGCACGATTGCGGGTGACATTGCCGTTCATACGACCTGGGGGGTCTTCTCGGTCTCGGCCGCATGGACGCTCACGTTGGTGGCGGTGGCGGTGGCGGTGGCGGTGGCGGTGGCGGTGGCGGTGGCGGTGGCGGTGGCGGTGGCGGTGGCGGTGGCGGTGGCGGTGCCGGGCGCCAGCAACCTGATCGTGATCTGAGCCAGCCGCTGTCCCTGGTACCTGGCTGCGTCGAGCGCCGCAATGTCGGGGCCGTCCCCGGTCGAGCCGTTCACCGCGGCTGTGCCGTAGGGGTTGCCGCCGGCGGCGTACACGACCGGATCGGTGAATCCGGTAGGGACGATCAGCGCTCCCCAGTGGTAGAACACGTTGGCCAGCGACAAGATCGTGGCTTCGCTGCCGCCGTGCCGGTTGAACGCCGCGGTGAAGGCCGTCACCGGCTTGTCGGCCAGCCTGCCCTCCCGCCACAGCCCGCCGGTCTGGTCGATGAACTGCTTGAGCTGCGCGGCCGGTGCGCCGAACCGTGTCGGTGTCCCGAACGCGAACGCATCGGCCCACGCCAGGTCCTCAACCG
>NZ_CAUVXI010000301.1:0-933 GCF_963555845.1 Protofrankia sp. Cas8
TGGTGGACGGCTGGGTGGTGCGGACGAACAATCCGCCGTGCGGGGCGATGCGCGGCTTCGGGGTTCCCCAGGTGGCGTTCGGGCACGAGGCGCAGATGGACCGGCTCGCGGACGCCCTGGGCATGGACCCGGTGGAACTGCGTCGCCGCAACGCCCTCGAACCCGGCGATGTGCTGCCCACCGGCCAGATTGTGGCTGCCCCGATGCCGTCGCGGGAGGCGATCGCGACGGTCGCGGCCCGTCCGCTGCCACCACCGGTGTCAGACCGCACCCCGGTGACGTCGCTGCCGGGCGGGCGGCTGGCCGGGTCCGAGCCGAGCCGGATCCGCCGTGGTGTCGGCTACGCCCTGGCCTACAAGAACCTGTTGTTCTCCGAGGGTTTCGACGACTTCGCGACCGCCCGGGTGCGCCTGGAGCTCGCGCCGGACGGCACACCGCGGGTCGTCGTGCACAGCGCGTGCGCGGAGGTCGGCCAGGGTTTCGTGACGATCGCCGGGCAGATCGCGCGGACCGAACTCGGGGTGGACCAGGTACTGCTTGCCCCGGCGGACACCGCCGTCGGCAGTGCCGGGTCGACCAGCGCATCCCGCCAGTCGTGGATGAGTGGTGGGGCCGTGCGTGCCGCCGCCGTCGCGGTGGCCGCGCAGCTGCTGGCGCGGGTGGCCGGCCGGCTGGGCCTGCCCGGCGAGGTGGTCGCGCAGCCACGGCGGGTACTGACGCTCGTCGGCGGTGAGATCGTCGCCAGCGAGGTCGGGGTGCGGATGTCGGTTGCCGAGGTGCTCGCCGCCGACGGACCGGTCGAGGCCGTGGAGGTCTTCCGCCACCGGCGGACCCAGCCGCTGGGCCCGGACGGCCAGGGCGACGTACACGTGGCGTTCGCCGTGGCGGCGCACCGCGCGGTCGTGGACGTGGATGTGGACCTTGGTCTGGTGC
>NZ_CAUVXI010000301.1:1295-5145 GCF_963555845.1 Protofrankia sp. Cas8
GGGTGGTGTCGATGGCGCTCGTCCAGGATGTCGGCATGGTGCTCAACCCGATGGCGCTGCGGGGGCAGGTGGAGGGCGGCACCGCCCAGGGGCTTGGGCTCGCGCTCATGGAGGAGCTCGTGGTCGAGGGCGGAGTGGTGCGCAACCCCACGTTCCACGACTACGTCCTGCCCACCACCGCCGACATCCCGGCGCTGGACTTCGTGGCGCTTACCTACCCGCAGCCCGGCTCGCCCTACGGCGTCAAGGGGGTGGGGGAGGCGCCGACCTGTTCGGCGACCCCGGCGGTGGTGGCGGCGGTCCGGGCCGCGATCGGCCGTGACCTGCGCCGGGTACCGATCCGTCCCGTTGACCTGATCCGTCCCGAGGACCTGGTCGGCCGATGACCACGACCCCGTTCGGGTTTCCCGAGCGTCCCGAGATTCTGCGGTCGACACGGGTCGTGACCCCGGACGGCGTCCGGCCGGCCGCCGTCCACATCGCGGGCGGGCGGATCACCGCGGTCACGCCCCCGGCGGCCGTCGCAGCCGGCCCGCGCGTCACCGAGCTCGGGGACCTCGCCCTGCTGCCCGGGGTCGTGGACACCCACGTCCACGTCAACGAACCCGGACGCACCGAGTGGGAGGGGTTCGCCACGGCCACCCGGGCCGCTGCCGCCGGTGGCGTCACCACGATCGTGGACATGCCGCTGAACGCCATTCCGCCGACGACCTCGGTCGCGGCGCTGGCGGCCAAGCGGGCCGCGGCGGCCGGTCAGATAGCGGTCGACGTCGGCTTCTGGGGCGGGATCATCGGCGCTGACATCGGGGACCTCGCGCAGCTCGCGGCCCTGCACGACGACGGGGTGTTCGGCTTCAAGGCGTTTCTCGCGCCGTCGGGGGTGGCGGAGTTTCCGCACGTGCCCATGGAGGTCCTCGCCGTCGCGGTGGACCGTGCCGCCCGACTTGGCGCGCTGACCGTCGTCCACGCCGAGTCACCGTCGGTCCTGGCCGCCGCGCCGCCGGTGGCGGGCCGGACGTTCGCGAGCTGGTTGGCCTCGCGTCCACCGGCCGCGGAGACCGAGGCGGTGGCCGGGCTCGCCGCGCTGTCGGCCGCGACCGGTGCCCGCCTGCACGTCCTGCACCTGTCCGCGGCGGGCGCCCTGGACGACGTTCTCACCGCCCGTGACGCCGGGATCGCGCTGACCGTGGAGACCTGCCCGCACTATCTGACGTTCACCGCCGACGAGGTTCCCGACGGAGCGACCCTGTACAAGTGCGCGCCGCCCATCCGCGGGGAGCGCAACCGGGACTCGCTGTGGCAGGGGCTTGCCGAGGGTCTGTTCGCCGGGGTGGTGACCGACCATTCGCCGGCCACGCCGGCGCGTAAGGCACTCGATTCGGGCGACTTCGCGCAGGCGTGGGGCGGGATCGCCTCGGTGCAGCTCGGCCTCGCCGCGGTGTGGACCCAGGCCCGCTGCCGCGGTCACGACCTGGCCGAGCTGGCCCGCTGGATGTGCACCGGCCCGGCCGATCTCGTCGGTCTGGGGCGCAAGGGCCGCATCGCCCCGGGTGCCGACGCCGACCTCGCTGTGATCGACCCGGACGGGTCCTTTGTCGTTGATCCGGCCAAACTGGCCCATCGCCACCCGCTTACGCCCTACGCTGGGCGGACGCTGTACGGCGTGGTGCGTGCGACCTACCTGCGTGGTGAACGTGTCGACGGCGACCGGCCACCGCGTGGCCAGCTGCTGTCGAGATGAACCGGCTGAGGTGTCCCACGCCGCACACCCGCACCCCGCACCCCGCACACCCGCACCCCGAACATCGACATCCCGAACAGCCGGTGGACCCGACTCGCAGGAGAAGAGGACCAGTGAGCGACGCACCCGATCTCACGAACCTTGTCGACCTCGCCGGCGCCAGGTTCGGTGGATCGGTGGTGACCGTCAACGACGAGTTCTTCGCGCTCGCCGAGCGGATGTTGTTGCCCGAGCCGCCGATCGCCAGGCCGGGGGTCTTCACCGAGCGGGGTGCGTGGACGGACGGCTGGGAGACCCGCCGCCGCCGCGAGCCGTACGGCTCGGACTGGGCGATCGTCCGGCTCGGTGCGCCCGGTGTCGTGCGAGCGGTGACCGTCGACACCACCCACTTCACCGGTAACGCGCCGGAGTCGGTGGAGCTGCACGGTGCCACGCTGGGTGGCTACCCGTCCGCGGTCGAGGTCGCCGAGGCATCGGTCAGCTGGGTGCCGCTGGTGCGCCGGACACCGCTGCGAGCGGATTCGGTCAATATCCTGCCCGTTGAGCGGGCCGGCCACACCCGCGTCACGCACGTGCGGCTCACCATCCATCCCGATGGCGGGGTGGCGCGGTTGCGCGTGCACGGAACGGTGATCGCGGACCCCCGCATGCTGGACCGGGTCACCTCCGACCTGGCCGCCGCCTACCTCGGCGGGGTGGTGGTGGCGTGCAGTGACATGCACTACGGCGACCGGCACAACCTCAACGCATCCGGGGAGGCGCGGGTGATGGGGGAGGGCTGGGAGACCCGCCGCCGGCGGGGGATGGGTCATGACTGGGCCGTCGTGCGGCTCGCCACCACCGGTCAGGTGATCCGGGCGGAGGTCGACACCCGGCACTTCCACGGCAACGCCCCCCGGGCGGTGGCGCTGTGGGCCGCGTCCGCCCCGGATCTGTTCGACGGCGACGACATCTCCTCGATCACCGGGTGGCAGCCGCTGCTGCCGCAGGTGCGGGTGCAGCCCAACACCCGCCACCTGTTCGACCTGGAGGTTCCGGTGGAGGCCACCCACGTGCGGGTGGACGCGATCCCCGACGGGGGGCTCGCCCGGCTGCGCCTCATCGGCACCCCGACCCCGGCCGGACGCCAGGAGCTGGCCATGCGCTGGTTCAACGCGCTGTCCCCGGGGGCCGTCCATGCCGAGCTGTTGGGCTGCTGCGGCTCGGAGGACTGGGCAGCCGCGGTCACCGACAGTCGCCCGTACCCGACCCTCGAGGCGCTGCTCGACGCGGCCGCCGAGCAGTGGTGGAAGCTCACCGAGGCGGACTGGCTGGAGGCGTTCACCGCCCATCCACGCATCGGTGAGCGCGGTGCTCCGCGTCCGGCGCCGACCACGTCCACCCGGGCCGTGGTCGCCGGCCTGGACGCCCCGCGCCGGGAGCAGGCAGCCCTGGACAACGCCAGTCTCGACCTGAAGGCGGCCCTGGTCGCGGGCAACCAGGAGTACGAGGACCGCTTCGGCTACATCTTCCTGGTCCGTGCGGCGGGACGCAGCGCCGAGGAGATGCTGGGCCTGCTGCGTCAGCGGCTGAGTAACGACCCGGCCACGGAACTGCGGGTCGCCGCCGGTCAGCAGGCCGAGATCGCCGCGTTGCGGCTGCAGCGCCTGATCAGCGGTTCGTGACCGTCCGGTCGCCCCGTGCCCGGGCATGATGCCGGGGTGACCCTCTCCACGCATGTGATCGACACCGCCGCCGGAGCCCCGGCTGGCGGGGTGGCGGTCGGACTGGAACGGATGATTGTCGGCTTCGACGGCGACGTGCGCGGCTGGCGGCTGGTCACATCCGCGGTGACCGACGAGGACGGGCGGGTGCGGGACCTCCCCATTGACGGGCCGGGCGCGTGGCGGCTGATATTCGACACCGCGTCCCTTTCGGCGTTCTTCCCCGAGATTGTGATCACCTTTGTGGTGACCGACCCGGCGCGCCATCACCACGTGCCGCTGCTGCTCTCACCCTTCGGCTTCTCCACCTACCGCGGCAGCTGACCGTTACCGGGGGAGCTGAGCGCCGGGCGCGGAGATTTTTCCTCACGGTTCACGGCGATACCGCCTGACGAAGTCGTCCCAC
>NZ_CAUVXI010000302.1:0-496 GCF_963555845.1 Protofrankia sp. Cas8
GGGGAGCAGACCCTCGCCGAAGCGGGTGACACAGGCGACCCGGGCGCGTGCGGCGCCCTCAAGTGTGGACACGCGTAGTCCCACCCATGATGCGGAGGGTGTCATCTCTGTCAGCAGGATCATGCCGGACGTGTCCGTCCACTCCGGCGTTATGGCATCCGGGACGAGACGGCGCAGAATTTGGTCGCGGGTCCAACGTACGGTGGCGACCGTGGGGATACCGAGCCGTTCGTACACTTCAGCCCGGCGGGGGTCGTAGATGCGGGCAACGACACTGGTCACGCCGAACATCTCCCGCGCGATTCTGGCGGCTATGATGTTGGAATTGTCGCCGCTGGAAACCGCGGCGAACGCCGTCGCGTCCCGGATGCCCGCTTCGATCAGGGTGTCCCGGTCGAAACCGACTCCGGTGATCATTCGGCCGCTGAAGTCCGCGGGCAGCCGGGTGAAGGCGTCCGGGTTCTGGTCGATGATCGAAACGCTGTGGCCGTACCGG
>NZ_CAUVXI010000302.1:678-4920 GCF_963555845.1 Protofrankia sp. Cas8
AGCAGTGGCGACCGTGGGGATACCGAGCCGTTCGTACACTTCAGCCCGGCGGGGGTCGTAGATGCGGGCAACGACACTGGTCACGCCGAACATCTCCCGCGCGATTCTGGCGGCTATGATGTTGGAATTGTCGCCGCTGGAAACCGCGGCGAACGCCGTCGCGTCCCGGATGCCCGCTTCGATCAGGGTGTCCCGGTCGAAACCGACTCCGGTGATCATTCGGCCGCTGAAGTCCGCGGGCAGCCGGGTGAAGGCGTCCGGGTTCTGGTCGATGATCGAAACGCTGTGGCCGTACCGGTCGACGCTGCGCGCGAGCGCCGAACCGACTCGCCCGCACCCGAGGATCACCACATGCACGCGGCAGAGCGTAGCCCTCCTGAGTCGGCCCGGTCGATGCGTGGGCGGTGCCCAGCAGCGGAGATATCGGTCATCTCACAGCGGTGCGATGCCGGTCACATCTGTCGGTAGCATCGCCGCGTGAGGCTCACGGACCGCCTCAAGCGCGGCTTCGTCGGTCGCCCCCTTGGGAGCGACAAACTCGGCGAGACGTTGCTGCCCAAGCGGATTGCCCTGCCTGTTTTCGGTAGCGACCCGCTCTCCTCGGTGGCGTATGCCACGGAGGAGATCCTGCTTGTCCTGTCGCTCGGTGGTCTGGCCTTCTACCACCTTGCGCCGTGGGTCGCGGCCACGGTCGTCGTGGTGCTGCTGACCGTCGTCGCCTCCTACCGCCAGAACGTGCGCGCCTACCCCACCGGGGGCGGCGCTTACGAGATCGCGATGACGAACCTGGGGCCGCGGGTCGGCCTCACGGCCGCGAGCGCGCTGCTCGTCGACTACGTCCTCACGGTCGCGGTGTCGGTTGCCGCCGGGGTGGCGAACCTCGCGTCGGCCATGACCAGCCTGGCCGGCCACAAGGTGCTCATTTCCGTGGTGCTGATCGTCATTTTGACGATAATCAATCTGCGCGGTGTCCGCGAGTCGGGCACGGCGTTCGCGCTCCCGACGTACGGCTTCATCGTCGGCGTCATGGTGATGGTCGCGGTCGGGTTGCTGCAGACCGCGTTCGGGCACACGCCCCAGGCCGAGAGCGCGAATTACCAGGTGCACGCCGAGTCCGCCTTCGGCGGCCTTGCCACCGTCTTCCTGGCGTTGCGGGCGTTCTCCTCCGGCTGTACCGCACTCACCGGTGTGGAGGCGATCAGCAACGGGGTCCCGGCGTTCCGTCCACCCAAGAGCCGCAACGCAGCCACGACGCTGCTGGCGATGGGACTGATCGCGGTCACGATGTTCAGTGGCGTCACCATCCTGGCGATGATCTCGCATGTCCACGTCGCGGAGAACCCGGCGGATCTCATCGGTGCAAACGGGACCGCAACCGGGACACAGCGTACGGTCATCGCGCAGGTGGCCGCCGCAGTCTTCGGGGACGGGTCGTTCGGCTTCCTCTATGTCGCCGTCGTCACGGCGCTGATCCTCGTGCTGGCCGCGAACACCGCCTTCAACGGCTTTCCGGTCCTCGGGTCGATCCTGGCCAGGGACGGTTATCTGCCGCGCCAGCTGCACACCCGTGGCGATCGCCTGGCCTTCAGCAACGGAATCATCACCCTCGCCGCTCTCGCGATTCTCCTGATCGTCGCGTTCGACGCCGAGGTGACCAGGCTTATCCAGCTGTACATCATCGGCGTGTTCGTGTCGTTCGTGTGCAGCCAGACCGGGATGGTCCGGCACTGGCAGACCCTCCTACGAAGCGATGATCCTGAGGCTGGCGACCCGGTCGCCCGCCGACGTATCCGGCGTTCGCAGGCGATCAACTTTGTCGGCGCCTGCGTGACCTCTGTCGTGCTGGTCGTGGTTCTGGCCACGAAGTTCGCGCGTGGCGCGTGGCTCGTCTGTGTGGCCATGCCGGTGATCTTCGTGGTGATGCGGGCGATCCGCCGGCACTACGACCGGGTGGCCCACGAGCTGGCGGCCGAGCCCGGGCCGCCGACGTTGCCGTCCAGGGTGCATGCGGTGGTGCTCGTCAGCAAGATCCACGAACCGACACTGCGGGCCCTGGCGTATGCCAAGGCCACCCGTCCCCACTCCCTGGTCGGGCTTACCGTAGCCGTCGATCCGGCCGAATCCGGTCGGCTGCGTCAGGCCTGGGACGAACGGGGGATCGGCATCGATCTGGTCGAACTCGCCTCGCCCTACCGCGAGATCACCCGGCCGGTGTTGGACTACGTCGCCGGCATCCGACGGGAGAGCCCGCGCGACGTGGTCGCGGTGTTCATCCCCGAGTATGTGGTCGGGCGCTGGTGGGAACAGCTCCTGCACAACCAGAGCGCACTGCGGCTCAAGGGGAGGCTGCTCTTCCAGCCGGGCGTGATGGTCACCAGCGTCCCCTGGCAGCTCGCCTCCTCGGAGCAGGCCGGTCGGCGCCAGGACCGGACGGCGCCGGGAGCCGTGCGCCGGGCCACCGGTTCGGCCGCCCCCGCTCAGGCCACCGCCGGGCGGGACACCGCCGGCCGGGACACCGCCGGGCGGGACACCGCCGGGCGGGACACCGCCGGCACGGCCGCTGCCGGCACGGACGCCGGGACGACCGGAGCCACCCGACGATGAGCGGCCACGGGCACCGGCCCGGCCGCCCCGAGCAGGCCGGCGGCGCGTCCGTTGACGCGGCCGCGCCGGTTGTCGAGCTGGACATCGGGTCGGTGGCGCACGGTGGGACGTGTGTGGCTCGTCACGAGGGCCGGGTCGTCTTCGTCCGGCATGCACTGCCGGGTGAACGGGTCCGAGCCCGCCTGACCGACACCTCGCACGACCGGTACTGGCGCGCCGACGCGGTCGAGGTCCTGGCGGCCTCTGCGGACCGCGTGCCGGCGCCGTGCCCGCACGCCGGGCCCGGCCGGTGCGGGGGATGCGACTGGCAGCACGCCTCGCTTGCCGCGCAGCGGCGGTTCAAGGCCGAGGTGGTCCGCGAGCAGCTGCGCCGCCTGGCCGGGCTCGACTGGCCGGTGGAGGTCGAAGCGCTGGACCCGCCGTCGGGTTCACCGTCGGGTTCGCCGTCCGACGGTCTCGGCTGGCGCACCCGGATGCGTTACGCACTGACCGAACAGGGCCAGGTCGCGTTGCGGGGCCACCGCTCGCACGAGGTGATCGCGGCGGCGGACTGCCGGATAGCCCACCCGCTCGTGCGTGCCGCGGTCACCGGCCGGACCTTCCCGACGACCAGCGCGGACCCGAGCGCCGGTGCTGTCGAGATTGAGATTGAGGTCGCCGCGAGCGTCTCAAGTGGTAGCACGCTCGTCACACCAGTGGAATTAATCACTACGGCGGGTGGCTCCGCCGGGCTTCGCCCGGTTGACGACGAGATCGTGGAGGTGGTAAACGGACGCCGGTTCAGGTTGGCTCCCGGGGTGTTCTGGCAGGTCCATCCGGGCGCGCCCGAGGCGCTGGTGGACGCGGTCCTGGCGGGTCTGGCGCCACGTCCCGGGGAACGTGCCCTCGATCTGTACGCCGGTGCGGGTCTGTTCACCGCCGCGCTCGCCGACGCCGTCGGTCCCGATGGGGTCGTGGTGGCGATGGAGTCCGACCCACAGGCGGTGGCGTCCGCCGCGCGCAGCCTCGCAGACCTCCCACAGGTGTCGTTGCGCGGAGTTCGGGTCTCGCCCGGATCCCTGCGTGGGCTGGCCGGTACCGGCGCTGACATCGTGGTCCTTGATCCGCCCCGGGCGGGCGCGGGCGCAGGCGTGATGCGCGAGTTGCTCGCCCTGCGTCCTCGGGCGGTCGCGTACGTGGCCTGTGATCCCGCACCCCTTGGCCGGGACCTTGCCGTGGCCGTCACGGCGGGTTACTCCATGGTCGGGCTGCGGGCGTTCGACCTGTTCCCGATGACCGCACACGTCGAATGCGTGGCGTTACTTCAGCGGCCCGGCTGACTCCTCTCATCTCGGTGGACACGCCGTCTCATCGTGGTGGACACGCCCGACGGGAGCGGCGCGCGCACGCTGCGGCGTCGCCGGACGGCTCAGATCCCCCGGGGCAAACCGCGCATCGTAAGCGCCGGATGGCCCCCTTGGAGCCTGTTTGGAACGTGTTCACATGTCCAGTCTGTGACCGCGACTGATCCTCTGACCTGCGTAGACTGAGCGGCGTCCGGGGCCGATCCCCTCAAAAGGGGGGGCAGGGAGTGCACGGAGAGGAAGTGCCGGTGTCGCTTCTGTCGACCGTCCGCAATCCGCACGATCTGAAGAAACT
>NZ_CAUVXI010000303.1:0-4713 GCF_963555845.1 Protofrankia sp. Cas8
GTCCGGGCCGACATCAGACGGGCCCGCGCCAAGGTGACCGACTCTCTCCGCCTGAAGTACCAGCCGATGGTTGACGAATTCATCGTGCTCGACGCCGCCACCGAGCCCCTGTGTATCGAGCTCCTGCTTCGCCTCGCGCAGGCCCCCGATGGCATCCTTCGACTCCAGAATGTCCGCGAGGAACGCCCGGATCTGGACCACGCTATCGACCGTGTGTTCACATATGGGATGCGTGATGGCTTCGGGCTGAAGCGCGGGAGAATCGCCGAACATCTTTTTTATGACCCGCGAGGCCAGCGACTGATCGCCGACGACCCACAGTTTCTTTTCTACCTACGGCAGCTCAGCCGCGACGAGCTTCTCACCGCTGCCGGCAAGGTGCTGCCGGTCCCGCGGGACCAGGTATTCGTCTGTTATAGCCACAAAGACGCCACCTGGCTCGGCCGGCTCCAGGTTCACCTCAGCCCGTTGGAACGCAACGGAGTCGTCGACCTGTGGTCAGACCGCCGGATAGAGCTGGGCGACGACTGGCGCAAGGAAATTGCGATAGCGCTTTCCCGCGCACGTGCGGCGATCCTTCTCGTCAGCGCGGACTTCCTTGACTCCGACTTCATTCGCGATCACGAAATACCACCGCTACTCGAAGCAGCAGAGCAGGTCGGGTGCCGCATCATACCGATTCTCGTGGCGCCGAGCCTGTTCGAACAGGAGCCATCCCTCGCCCGCTTCCAGCACGCCAATCCAGGCGGGACCACTCTCGCCGAGATGCCCGGCGAACGCGCCGAACGGCTCCTCGCCGATATCGCCCGTTCGCTGTCAAAAATTCTTCAGAGCTCACCGAAATGAGCGTCTGCCTCCATTTGGCCGTGACGCCGATGCTCCGGACCAGCACAACAGAGCACGTCATTGCGACGTCTACCAGCAGGCTCCGGATAGGCGATAGGCCGACCAACCATATGCTCGGTTGCTTTCAAGCGCCGCCAGTTCGATTCGCCACAACGGACAAACCTGATCAAGGATTCTGGCAGCTCGGGAATCATGGCTGCCGTTCCGCAGTGCAGTGACGGCCGCGATATGGGCGTCGACGATGTTTCTTCCCGACGCCAGGCGGGTGTGGAACGCAACACTATACACGAGGGCGATCACATCGTCGATCTCCCAGAGACTACTGACGACAGCCCGTGCTCCGCGGGCCAGGAACGCGCTGTCGAGACCGCGCCATGTCTGTATCGCCCGGCCCCCAACCGGGTGTCGGCCCGTCTCGCAGGCGGACAGAACGATCAACGACGTCTTCGTCAACGGTGGACCGGCATGGACGCGGGCCGCCGAGAGCAGCGCATGCCCTGGGGTGTCACCTGCGAGCCAGAGCCCGCTGGCAAGAGCGTCAGGCCGGGACCATCCGTGAGCGGAAGCATGCGCCACGTGTGAGCCAGCGATCGCCGCCAGAACGGCATCCGGTCCGGCGGCGGCACCGCCAAGGACCCGGGCGCCCGGTGCGAGGACGGTGAGAGCGCTGGCTTCCTGGTCCGGGCCTTCGAGGACATCCAGGCCGAGACCGGGCGGGGCATGCGCCCCACTCGCTGCCACCACAAGATCGAGATCAAGGGGGTCGGCCCGTCTCGCAGCGAGATCACGGACAACGGCGGCGCTGGGAGCGTAACTGATCTGATAAAGATCAGCCAGGAGGTCCGTGCCAACGTGGCAAGCGTGTATCGGTATCGGTTCCAGGGAGCGGCTCGGTGAGAGCACCAAATGGTGAATTTGGCTGCCGCGGAGCGTTTCGACGATCGGGGAGACCAATTCATGACCTACCCAATCGAGGACGGTGTCAAGAACCGCGGCCCTTTTCTCCCAGGAGCGCTCGGATGTCTGTGCGAGCCAGTAGTCGCAGATACTTCGGAGTCGGTCCACACGCACATGCCCGAGGTTCACCAGCCTTACCCGCGAACCCTCCCCCTCGTCGACAACGATTACGCAGGCGAGACTGTCATCGAACTCGGCGAGCTGCACGAAGGCCCGGCCCGGCTCGACAACGCCTACGGTTAGATCAGCAGGGGTGTCACCGCCCCTAAACCGTAGTTGCGCCTCCTGGCGGCGCCGGCGATAGATGTTCCTGGCATTCTCCACAGCCGAGGAAACTGTCGGGTCGGCCTGGCTGTCCGCTTCGGCGGAGACCCGATTTGCGTGGGCGGCGGCCAAGCTTGCCCGGGCGGCGCTGACGGCTCGCGCCTTCTCCTCGCCGCTGCTACCCGACAGGCCGAGATCGAAGAGGATCTCCTCGGATTTCGCGTTGTCCGCGCCGACGAACATATATGGCGCTGGATCCGGGGCACGGGAGAGGAGAATCAGCAGCGACACACCCGGTTCCCGATCTTCGGCGAGGGTGAGTGTCTCGTCGACTCGGTCGAGCAGGCCCGCTGTTGTGTCGGCAGGAAGTCTGATGAACCGGCCACCGAGATGTACCAGTTCACGCTCGCCACGTAGCCGGTAATAGTCGAGTCGAACGCCTGCAAGGCAGGCGAGAAGAAGCCCGACCGCGCCATGGGGCTCGTCCAGTTGAAAATAGAACGGCGCCAGCATTGCAGTACGCCACTCGCCTTGGCCGACCGCCAGGTGGAAGGTGACGCCGGTTGGAGTGCTCCATACTGCTAATTTTCCGGACGTGCCGCAAGCCAGATCAGCCTCGGCATCTTCCTCTTCCTCATCAGTCTCAACGACGACGCCCCAGTGCTCGATCGATCCAACTCCGTGCCGTATGATACGCGCACCGTGGTCAAAGACCTCCGCGGCGACCCAGTCGGGCACCGCCGAGCGCTCGCCGGCCACCATGCGGTCGGGAACACTGTCCGGCATTTGATACGGAGCACGAAATATTCGGAGATGCGCGTCGAGCCAGCGCCGACGGCGCATGACTCGCTGGTCTTGCTCGGCCATCAATATCTGCTCAGGCTCGGTCAGGTCAGCCAGCCATAGCTGGCAGCGACGCCACCCCTCAGCGGCAATCAACCGTGCTTCGTCCCGCTGTGCCCGCCCGCCACCAAAATGATCATCGTCGACCCCCTCAGCAACCCAGGCTCGAGTCAGCTGGTCGAGAGTCCGCCACATCACGAAGGACGCTTGGCCCTCCACAAGCCACGCGTCTACACCCTGATCACGATCATCCCACTGCCAACGTCCCGAACGGGCCGGTCCGTCATCCCCGAGAAGAGAACGCCGACGTGCCTCGGCCGAATACCGTCTGACCTCCGGACGGTCGGCAAGATAGACGAGAAGCTCCAGACCAACCGGGCGTTCGTTGCCTCCATCGGCTTCGATCTGAACCGGGCTCGCGGGAAGCGGAATCGGGTCACACGGCTCCACAATGAGAGCGGTGATGACCCGTTCATCGGTGAGCCCAAAAACCGTACGCAGGTGCCATCGAGCCACGTCCGCTCCCCGCTCGAGCACGAGACGCGGAGCGAGATAGCACAGAAAAGCCCCCAGAAGCTGATCCGGACTCCACCAATCAGCGATTGGAAGGCCCGCGCAACCCCATTCCACCCGAACCTGGCGCACCAGGCTCGTCACATCCCCGGGCCCATAGCCCTCGAGCGCCTCCGACACCATCAAATGATCAACTATCTGGTCGGTGGTCATAACAACGCTCGCACTGCGGCAGATCCATGCGACCACAGCAGCCGCCCCGAGATCGGGCCTGTGACGCACTGGCGCGTATGCGCGAACGACACCCACCGAAGTGCCGGCCAGCCGAAGAACATCACGACAGAGAACGTCGAACCAGCGACGACGCGCGGAACTCACAGGTCGCGCCCGGCCACGGCAGGCCATGACCTCGGCCCGGTACGCGGCGTTCGCGGGCATGCGGGCGGATGAACTCTGAGGGTGATGCTCCCAGGGTACATCCGGACCGTCACCCGGTGCGTCGGGGCTGGTCGGTATCGTCATGCCGATATTGGCGGGTGTCGGGGGGATCTGGATGGGCGAGATGGCCGCGGCGGGTGCTCGGTTGGAGCAGCTCGTTCCCGGAGCGCGAGTGCTCGGCATCGCGGGAGACGGTCCGGTAGAGATCGCGAGGGCGCGGTGGGCCGGGGGCAACGCGATCAGAGTAACGTACAGGGACGATCATGGTGGAACCGGTGAGCGAATGCTCCTGCGCCGAGATGAATCACGCCTGCGTTTGGTCACTGACCAGGGCACTCACACCTTCGACGGGGCGCCGGATGCCTGGCTCCTCGCCGCGGAGGCGTTGCGCCTACGGTGGGCCGCCCTCTTCGACTCGATGCTCGCTGTGTCGATGTCGGAGGTGGAGCCCCTTCCGCACCAGCTCACGGCCGTCTACGGTGAGCTGCTACCGCGGACCCCATTGCGGTTCCTGCTCGCGGACGACCCGGGTGCAGGCAAGACCATCATGTGTGGACTTTACGTCAAGGAATTGATCTTGCGTGGAGACCTCGCGCGGTGTCTGATTGTTGCTCCCGGTTCGCTGGTGGAGCAGTGGCAGGATGAGTTGTACAACAAGTTCGGCCTGCGTTTCGATCTGTTGACCACATCGTTGGTCGACTCCGCCGTCGACGGCAATGTTTTCGAGCGGTATCCGCTGCTCATCGCACGCATGGACCACTTGGCACGCAATCCTGATCTTCTCGGAAAGCTCGAATCCTCCGACTGGGATCTCGCGGTCGTGGACGAAGCGCACCGGATGTCCGCTCGGTA
>NZ_CAUVXI010000304.1:0-4657 GCF_963555845.1 Protofrankia sp. Cas8
ATCATGGCCGGCACCGAGAAGCCCGACTACGGTGCCGTCGTCGACATCTGCACCCGGGACTCCCTACAGGAGTTGATCACTCCAGGCACGCTTGCGGTTCTCGCTCCGATCGCAGTTGGCTTCGGCCTCGGTTACCCGCCACTGGGTGCATACCTTGCCGGAGCGATCGCCGGCGGCGTCCTCATGGCCGTCTTTCTCTCGAACTCCGGTGGGGCCTGGGATAATGCGAAGAAATTCGTCGAGGACGGCAACTACGGCGGCAAGGGTTCCGATGTCCACGCCGCCACGGTCATCGGCGATACCGTCGGTGATCCGTTCAAGGACACCGCGGGGCCTTCAATCAATCCTTTGATCAAGGTAATGAACCTGGTCAGCCTGCTGATCGCACCATCTGTGGTGAAGTACTCGGTTGGTGCTGGCGAGAACAAACCACTACGGATCGCCATCGCACTCGTGGTTGTCGCGGTGATTGCCGCAGTGATCATCTATTCGAAGCGACGCAGTACCGCCCTGGCGGTTGTACCGTCAGTGACCGAACAGCGCGCAGCCGCCAATCCAAAGGCAACGGTGTAGCCCATCTCTTCGACGGCCTCCGCCCGGCCCACGGTCGGAGGCGCAACCACCACCATCGCGGAGCGCGGCTATCCACCGGCGGCGATTAAGAGCGGTTCGAGGCCGCCTGGTCGGACACCGACAGACCTGTGGGCGCGACACGGCGTACGGTCACCTGCGGCGTCCACAACACCGGACGCCGCAGGGGCCGCCGCGCGGCCGGCTGACATACCGGTGCGTGTCGACCTACTGTCGAGACATGGACCCGGGGCTTGGCAATGAGCCCAGGGCCGGTTTCCACCGGCGATTCAGCCGTCCGCACCACGCCCGACGCACCACGCCCGACGCAGCACACCCGACGCAGCACACCCGACGCAGCACACCCGACGCACCACGAGCCGCAATGCCGAAGTCGAACCACCCCCCTGCAACGAGGAGAGAAGTGCCCCCGCGCACGAAGCCGACAAACAGCGGGACGCGCCGGTCGAGCGCCGGGTCATCGACACCCGTCGTCGAACCCACGGCTTTCGACACCGGCGCCGCGCCCCACACGGACGCCCACACCGACGCCCAGACGGACGCCCAGACGGACACGGACATGTCCGGCAACGGCGCCGCGTCCCGTCCCAGCACACGTACGAACACGCGTGGTAGCCAATCCGGCACCTCGACGAGCACTCCCACCACGACCGGAACCCGGCTGGTGATCGTCGAGTCGCCCGCGAAGGCGAAGACCATCGCCGGATACCTCGGCCCCGGCTGGCAGGTCGAGTCCAGTATCGGGCACATCCGGGACCTGCCGCGTAACGCCGAGGAGGTGCCGGTCGCGTACAAGAGCAAACCGTGGGCGCGGCTCGGGGTGGACGTCGACAACGGCTTCGCGCCGCTCTACGTCGTTACCCCCAACAAGAAATCCCAGGTCAGCAAGCTCAAAGCCCTGGTCAAGGACGCCAGCGAGCTCTACCTCGCCACAGATGAGGACCGCGAGGGCGAGGCGATCGCCTGGCACCTGCTGCAGACGCTGAAGCCGACCGTGCCGGTGAAGCGAATGGTCTTCCACGAGATCACGCCGCAGGCCATCCAGCGAGCGGTGGACAACCCGCGCGAGATCAACGAGAACCTCGTCAACGCCCAGGAAACGCGGCGAATCCTCGACCGGCTCTACGGCTACGAGGTCAGCCCGGTGCTGTGGAAGAAGGTGATGCCGAGGCTGTCGGCGGGCCGGGTTCAGAGCGTGGCAACCCGCATCCTGGTGGAACGCGAACGCGCCCGGATGCGCTTCACCTCGGCCGAGTACTGGAACATCGAAGGTGTCTTCGGTGCGCTGGCCACGGGTGAGGGTGGTTCGCAGGACCGGGCCGCAGCCACCCAGGCACCCGACGCCACTCCACTGCCGGCGAACCTGGTCGCGCTCGACGGCCGCCGACTGGCCACCGGACGCGACTTCGCCGCCTCCGGCGAGCTCACCTCCGCGGACGTGGTGCGGCTCGACGAGCCCGCGGCGCGCGCCCTGGCCGGCCGGCTCGCCGACGCCGTCTTCACGGTCCGGTCGGTGGAGACCAAGCCGTACCGCCGCTCGCCCTACCCGCCGTTCATGACGTCCACCCTGCAGCAGGAGGCCGGCCGCAAACTGCGCTTCTCCAGCCAACGAACGATGCAGGTGGCACAGAAGCTGTACGAAAACGGCTACATCACCTATATGCGTACGGACTCGACGAACCTGTCCGAAACCGCGCTCGCCGCCGCCCGGGACCAGGCCCGGACTCTCTACGGGCCGCAGTACGTGCCCGAGCGGCCCCGCACCTACACGAAGAAGGTCAAGAACGCCCAGGAAGCGCACGAGGCGATCCGTCCGGCCGGGGATCACTTCCAGACCCCCGGTGAGGTGCGCACCGCGCTCCGAGACGACATCGACGGCTATCGGCTCTACGAACTGATCTGGCGGCGGACAGTCGCCAGCCAGATGGCTGACGCCCTCGGTACGTCGGCGACGATCCGGCTCGGTGGGGCATCCAGCGCCGGGGAGGACGCCGAGTTCTCGGCATCGGGAAAGGTCATCACCTTCCCGGGCTTCCTGCGCGCCTACGTCGAGGGTGCCGACGACCCCGATGCGGAGCTTGAGGACCGTGAACGCCGCCTGCCAGACGTCCGCCAGGGCGACCGATTGGCCACCCACGAGCTGAACCCGCGCGGGCATACCACCAACCCGCCGCCGCGCTTCACCGAGGCGAGCCTGGTCAAGACCCTCGAGGAACTCGGCATCGGGCGACCGTCCACCTACGCATCGATCATCGGGACGATCCAGGACCGCGGTTACGTGTGGAAAAAGGGCAGCGCGCTGATCCCCAGTTTCGTCGCGTTCGCTGTCGTCGGCCTGCTGGAAGACCATTTCGGCCGGCTGGTCGACTACCGCTTCACCGCCTCGATGGAAGACGATCTCGACGCCATCGCGGCCGGTACGTCGGCGTCGATCGACTGGCTGACCCGCTTCTACTTCGGCTCGGACGCGGGCCAGCCCGGCGGTGTCGCGCGTTCGGGTGGCCTCAAGCACCTGGTCAGCGAGCGGCTCGGGGAGATCGACGCCCGCGAGGTGAACTCGATCCCGCTGGGTACGGCGGACGACGACCAACCCGTAATGATCCGAGTCGGCAAATACGGCCCGTATGTCCAACACGGCGACCAGCGGGCCAGCGTCCCCGAAGATCTTGCTCCAGACGAACTCACCGTGGCCAGGGCGATGGAGCTGCTCGGCGCGCCGAGCGGGGACCGGCCCCTTGGCACCGACCCGGCCAGCGGCGCGGCCGTCACTGTCAAGATCGGACGTTTCGGTCCGTACGTCAGCACGGACGAAGACCCGCCGCGCCGGGCGAGCCTGCTGGCCACGATGTCCCCCGAGACGGTCACCCTCACCGAAGCCCTCAAGCTGCTCACCCTGCCCCGATCACTGGGCGTTGCCCAGGACGGCGAAGAGGTGACGGCCCAGAATGGCCGGTACGGACCGTACGTCAAGAAGGGGTCGGAGAGCCGGTCGCTGGAGTCGGAGGAGCAGCTGTTCAGCGTGACGTTGGATGAGGCACTGGCGCTGATCGCCCAGCCGAAGGCACGGGGACGCAGGCAAGCCGCGCAGAGCCCGCCCCTGCGCGAACTGGGCGCAGATCCTGCCACCGGTGCGCCGATGGTGCTGCGTGAGGGCCGGTTCGGCCCGTACGTCACCGACGGTGAGACAAACGCGAGCCTGCGCAAAGGCGATGAGGTCGCGTCGATCACCGTGGAACGGGCAGCCGAACTGCTCGCCGACCGCCGGGCCCGCGGACCGGCGACGCCCAGACGGCGGACGGCCCGCGCCGCCGGATCAGGCAGCGCCGCCGGATCAGGCAGCAAGGAGCCGGCCGCTCCGAAGACCGGCACCACGAAACGGGCCACCACCAGGAAAGCCCCGGCCAAGAAGGCCGCCACCGAGAAGACCACGACCGGACCGGACGCCGGCACGTCCAGCGCCCCGTCAACCCAGCCGCGCCGGACGGACTGATGGGCATTCCGGTAGACGGCGACGCCGGCCCGCCACGCTCGCAGACGACCCCACTGGTGTCGTCGGATGTCGGCGGGCCGTCTACCGGCAGCACGGCGCCACTCGCCAGGCCTGATGATCCGCATCAGCACACCGAAGGAGATTTTCGCGCGGTCCTGCGGATCGCGCAGTTCCGCCGGCTCTGGCTGGCGCTGGCCCTGTCCAGCCTGGGTGACTGGATGGGCCTGCTCGCGACGACGGCCCTGGCCAGCTCGTTGCGAGCGAGCTTCTCCGACAAGGCGTTCGCCATCGGCTCCGTACTGATCGTCCGACTGCTGCCCGCGCTGATCCTCGGACCGTTCGCCGGTGTCGTGGCCGACCGGCTCGACCGGCGGTTGACGATGGTCGTCGCGGACATCCTGCGATTCGGGTTGTTCCTGTCCATCCCATTGGTTGGGACGCTGACCTGGCTGCTCATCGCGTCACTCCTGATCGAGTGCGTGAGCCTGTTCTGGAACCCGGCCAAGGACGCGAGCGTGCCGAACCTGGTACCCGCGCGCCGGCTCGCGGCGGCGAACACGCTGAGTCTGATCACCA
>NZ_CAUVXI010000305.1:0-4645 GCF_963555845.1 Protofrankia sp. Cas8
AAGCGCACCGCCCGGGTGCTGGTGCGGGCCCGCTGACAACGAAGGCTGCGGGCTGCTCGCCGGTTTCCTCGGATTCTGCGGACGTTCGGTACCCCTTTCGGCGTAGCGTCATGGTGGCGTAACGTCAGGGTATGGATGACCGCAGCGTTCTCCCCACGGACGTTCTCGACGAGCTGTTCAGCCTCGACCCCCAGGTGAGCCCGCTTGGCGAGCTAGCCGGGTTCGGGGATTCCGGCGACTGTACCAACGACGGCTGCACCGGCAGCTGCGTCGGCTGCTCCTGATCGCACCCACGACCTGGGCGAGCGGACGGGACGTGGCTGTGCCACGTGGGCCCTTCACCGTGTCAACTGTGGTGGCGGGGCTCGCTCGCATCCCCCTTCTACCCGCACACCTTCTTTCGGCCACGAGCGATCGGGGCGAGGCGCTGCTGGCCGAGGGGGTGTTCCTGGCGTCACGCCAGGCCAGCGCCGCCGCTGACACGGCCCGGCGTGCGGTGACCCTGCGCGGCTATGACCTGCGTGCCCGCTGGCGGCCTACGCCCATGGGGGTCTTCGCCGGGGTCGCTACGGCGTCCTTCCTTCCGAGCCCAGCAGTGGAGTTGAGCGCGGGCGTTCGGCACCGGGCCCGTAGCCGTCCGAGTGCAACATGGCTGACTGGTGTCGCTGCGATGGTCGTCGGCGACCCCGCCGTCCTGCCCAGGCTCACCCTGCACGCCAACAACCTGGCCATACACCGCGGCCGCCTGCTCGAAGGTGAACTACCAGGATTCGGCGGCGGGACGGGACCGTCAAGGATCACCATCAGGGCGACCGACGCCACCACGACGATCATGCGGCTCTGCGTGACAGGAATCAACGGCGCGGAGCTGCTAACCGAACTGGCTGGCCGGTGGCCCGGGACGCCAGCGAGTACCGTCGAGGCCGCCGTGCTCGGGATGGTCCGCACGGGGTTCCTCCTGACCGACCTGCTCCCGGCGAACCTATCCGACGATCCCCTCACGCATCTGTCCGCCCGCCTCCCTGACGACCACCATCTGCACCGGCAGTTGCGGCGCCTTCAGGAGGCGTTGGCCGCCGCCGACTACCTGGAGCCTGGAGCCCCGGCTCGGCTGGAGGCGCTTCATGCGGCCAGGGACGTCGCGGATGCGATCTGCTTCCAGGAACGTCCCCTGACCGTCGATGTCGCCGCCGACGCCACGATCGCTCTCCCGCTGTCGCTGGCGCAGGACGCCTGCGAGGCCGCCGGGGTGCTGTGGCTGGTCGGCGGCAGCCGGGACCCGCTGACCGGCTTCCACGATCGGTTCCTGGACAGGTACGGCGTCCACCGGCGGGTGCCGCTCCTGGATGCCGTCGACCCCGCCGTCGGCCTCGGCCTCGACCTCGACCGTGGACCCGGCCACGAAGACGAGTCCCCGGCGGACCGCGCAGCGGCCCTGTCCCGGCTCTACCACCAGGCGCTCACCGCTGGCGGCGACGAGGTGGTGCTCAATGACGGCGACATCAAGGCGCTGAGGGTTCCCGGTGGGGAGCTGCCGCCACGGACCGCGGAGATCTACGTGCGGGTCGTGGCGGACAGTGAGACCGACCGGCAGGTGGGCCGGTTCACACTCGCGGTCTGCCCGCGCAGCGGCTCCCAGGACGCCGGATCCACCGCGGGCCGGTTCACCGGTCTGCTCCCTGACCTGAAGGCCGGCACCGATCACGACCCGCACGCCCTGGTCGCCGAACTCCTCATCGCACCCCGAAGCGCCACCGCCGCTTCCCTGGCGATCCCGACCGGCCTGGCGGACGCGAACATCCCCGTCGGCATCCCCGCCGGTGAAGGGAGCCTGCCGCTCGACGACCTGATGCTTGCCTCCAACGGACGGCACCTGACGGTGTGGTCTGCCCGCCATGACCGGCGGGTGGTTCCCATCCTGTACTCCCGCGTGGCACCCGGGCTTCTACCTCCGCTGGCACGTTTCCTCCAGCTCGCCGGACGCGCGGGCACCCGGCCGTGGCGCGCCTGGTCGTGGGGGCTGCTGGACGACGCTCCCTTCCAGCCGCGAGTCATCCACCGCGGCGTCGTCCTGGCCCCCGCCCGCTGGGTGCTCCCCCCGAATCTCTGCGCGGCCGCCCACTCCCCGACCTGGGACGAAGCCGTCCAGGCGTGGGCGGTCGCTGCCAGGCCGCGCCCGCCCGCCGTGGTGGTCACCGATGACGCGGACCGACGCATTCCCCTCGACCTGCGCCGGTCCGACGACCGAGCGCTTCTGGGCCGTCACGTCCGGCAAGGACTCCATGCGGTCACCGAACCACCCGGAGGCCACGACGCCATCCAGGATGTGGTTCCCAGCCCCGACGGGAACCACATCCTGGAACTCACCATCCCCCTCGCCCGCCGCGAAACAGCTCCCTCCTCCTTCTCGCTGGTACACGCACCGAGCCCGGCTCGGCGGACCGGGCAGGGCCTGTACCTGCCCGGCACCTCCTGGCTGTCGCTGGCGATCCGCAGTCCGGTCCGCTGCCAGGACGAACTCCTCGCTGAACTCGCCGCCCTCACCGAGCAGCACGCCCACGACGTCGACCGCTGGTTCTGGCTGCGCTACACCACCTCAAGCCACGGCCCGCACCTTCGAGCCCGCTTCCACGGCCGCCCAGATCTGCTCACGGCTAACCTGTTGCCCGCCTTGTCTGCCTGGTCGGCGACGACGATCACGCGGCGGCTGTCGGGAGGATTCACCGTCGAACCCTATGAACAGGAAACCGAACGGTATGGCGGGCCCGGGGCGATCGGCGCCGCCGAACGCGCCTTTGCCGCCGACAGCCACCTGGTCATCAACGCCCTTGCCGCCACCCGCGACGGTGATCACAGGCGCCTCATCGCGGCGCTGTGCGCCGCCGCCATCGCCGACACGGTTGCAGACCGCGACTCGGCCGCGCTGGGCAGAAGCCGCCTCGACCGGGACTCCCGGCGGCATCTGGCAGCTCTGAGGCCACAGGTCCGAGCCGCCTACCGCGACCCTGCACACGCCCTTCGGGCCCATCCGGCCTGGAATGCCTGGCAGACTGCGCTACTGGCCTACCGGGACCTCCTCACACCAGAGCGACGACCCGGTTGCGCCTCCGTGCTGATCCACCTGCACGCCAACCGACTCCTCGGCGGCACCCGCGACGAACCCCAGGTCCGCGTCTTGGCCACCGATCTGCTCCGGCTTCCCACATGATCAGCGCGAGCGAGATGGCGCTCATGGTCGGGCATCGGCTCCAGCCGGCCGCGAGCGTCACCTCGGCCGTCCCGTTGCGGTCCCAGGCATCCCTTGCTCACGGCCTGGCCGGAACAGCCCTCCTGCACGCCCGCCTGTCAGTCGCGGAGCCGGTGTTCACGGCGTACGCCGCCGAGCATTGGGCCACGGCCGCCGACCTGCTCAAAGGGGCCAGGTCGACCGGGCCGGGCGTCTTCGGTGACCGAGGTGGCCTCGCCGCGTCTCTGATCATCGGGTCCACGCTGCTGCCCGACCCCAGCCGGCACCTGCCCGCCGCAGCACGCGCCACCCAGTGGCTGTCGGGCGGTGCCCTCGAACTCGCCCAGGCCAAGGGCACGTCAACCTGGGCGTTCTATGACGTCATCAACGGGCTGGCCGGTATCGGCCGAGTCCTGCTCACAGCCCACACGAGCGGACAGACCGTCGGCGAACCCGGGCTCCTCGCCGCGCTGCACGCACTGACTCACCTGCTCACGCCCGGACCGGGTACCCGGCCACGCTGGTGGATCCCAGCCGACCGACACCCACCAACAGCGGCAATCCACCCATCCGGAGCAGCGACCACCGGAATGGCACACGGAGTCGCCGGCCCCTTGGCGTTCCTGGCCGTGGCCCACGCCACCGGCCACACCGTCCCCGGCCAGACCACCGCGATCAGGTACGCAGCCGAATGGCTGATCACCTGGCGCATCCCCGGAAGCCACCGCTGGCCCCCCACCATCACCGGCGACCAACTCGACGGACGAACCACCCCTCTCACCCCAGGCAGAACCGACGCCTGGTGCTACGGCACGCCTGGCATCGGCAGAGCCCTCACCCTCGCCGGACACGCCCTCACCGACCCAGCGATCACTGCGACCGGCATCGCCGCCACCTGCTCCCTCACCGACCGCCCGCCCTGCCAATGGGACACCGAAGGCCTCGCTCTGTGCCACGGCACCTCCGGGGTACTCCAGAGCGCCTTCACTACCAGCCCGGCGACCACGAAGTCAGCTGCCGACTGCATCGCCACCACCTTCGACAAGGACCGGCCCTTCGGATTCACCGACCAACCCGGCCTTCTCACCGGCGCTGCCGGCACGGCCCTCGCCCTCGCCGACCATGACCAGATCCCCACTACGACCGCTGCACGCTGGGACAGCATTCTCCTGCTCTCCTGACAGCGGCTGGACACAGTGGTGCTGGCAGCGGTCGGGGCCGGACATCGCTGTGGCCCCACCCGCGGGATCCCGCCTGACGGCGCAGAACCGTTGTCTAAGCAACTATAGGATGGCTTTTGTGAACAGTGGCAACAGTGTTCACGGAAGCTTGTGCGTTGGAGGATCGCCCTGAACTGCCGCCGCCGTGAACCGGGACGAGCAGGACAAGCTGACAGCTGCCGCGATCACGCGGCTGGCT
>NZ_CAUVXI010000306.1:0-4536 GCF_963555845.1 Protofrankia sp. Cas8
TGCTTTCGTTCGAGTTCGTCACCGACATGGCCAGGGTGACGGCCACCCGCGAAGGCGTGGAACGAATTTCGGTGACGGTCACCGACCCCAAGCTGCGACCGGACAATGTCGAGAAGTGCCGCGTTCAGCTGTTTGACGCACTGTTGGCAGAACCGCGCGCGGTGGTGGCGGACGAGGTCGCCGTACTGCTGCCGATCGGACGGAAAGCACTAATGGTAGCAGCGATCCTCGCAGGGATCGATTGGTCGCTGCACGCCGCGGTGCCGCTAACACTGCTGGTAGCGGAGGGTAATCATGGCCCTGACGGACTCGTCATCGAGACGACCCGGATAACGGCGGAGAAAACCAGACCGTTCGCCGTCCTGGGCCTTGACAGAGCCCTCGCCCATCTGGCTGCCGAGGCGCTGACCAGGCTCGACATCACGCTGGCCGGGCATCTGCTCCAACGCGGCTCCCGCACGCTTCAAGCCCTCGCCGTCGAGGTCAACGAGCTTCAGCGCAACGCCTTCGGCGTCCTGCCATCGAGCACCGACGCACAAACCTCCGGAGCTGAGGTGGCGCATGCCCGCGCCCGGCTCGGACTGTGCCGCCAGATTGTCAAGTCCAACCCATGGGACGCCGCGTACCTTGCTCTTTCCACGCTCGACCACACGTTCCGCATGCCCAATGAAACCGAGAAGGCGACAGTGGATGAATTGGGCGAGTTCATACTCATTCAGAACGGTGAGTGGGTTCTCGCTAAATCAAATAAGATACGTCCGATGACGCCTGATCCTAAGACTTTTTACCATCTCGCACCGTGGACAGCGGTCCGAAGCGGCCAGGGAGCATGCCGTGAGCTGAACAAGTTGCGAAACTGGCATCCTCTTTCGCATGGCTTCGTCGATCAAGCCACGCAGGGTGAGAGGACCAAGCCAATCAGAGTTCCGGAACCCGCTGACGTCGCCACGCTGTTGGACAAGGCGGACGCCGAGTTGACGGAAGCGCTCGCCGATCGTTACCCATCGCTGATATTGGAAGATCGAGACGCTTTGACAGGAAAGCTCGAGCGGCTGATCGGTGAGGTGCGAAAGTTCGCCGAGGGACCCAAGCCGATCGGGCAGTCGGGCGCCGCGGCGGAGTAGGTCGCAGCCAGCGCGGCAAAGGTGTTGACCGGTGCCCGCACCGGAACGATGTCGGCCAGCCTGCGGGGTGCGGCCAGCATCGCGAGTATCCGCAGCGCTGCGGTCACCGACGTGTCGTGATAGGCATCGAGGAATTCGGTTTCGGTCGGCGCCAGCGGCGTCCCGTCACGGCCGACCGGAGCGGGCACGGGAACCTGCCAGATTCGCGGACCTTCGGGCAGCAGGGCTCGCCATCCGGCCGTGAAGATCCGTACCTGCGCACGGGGCTTCCCGCCGAGGTCCGCGACGACGCCGAGCATGTCGTCATCGGGAACAAGAAGCACAACCCGGACGTCCTCGGGTGGCGAGCCCAGCAGTCGGGCGGCCGGCGTCATGGGTGTGGGCTCCTGGGTGAGCACGTGGGCCCACACCTGATGCGGCTTGCCGTCCGGCCGGGCCAGCGCGTCCCGCATCAACTCGTCGGCCAGCCGCCCGTCGAGCTGCCCCCCGCTGGACAACGAACGAGCCAGCAGGGCAAAGCTGTCAAGACCCCAGCCGAGCGCGGCGGCTACCAGCGCGGCGACCGTGTACATCCCAGCCCACATGGGTCCGGTGAGAACAATGCCGTGAACACCGGGGACATCGCCCGCGTGCACTTCCGCCGCCTGCGGCGCGGCAAGCCGTGGCACGAATAGCCGACCCGCCGGCCATCGGGGTGCGGGCTCCGTGGCGAACGGGACGTCGTCCCACGTTGCACCGGTTCGTTCGAATGCCTCGGCAAACACCTGCTCCGCGTCGGCGCGGGTGGCGATACCGTCCCGACGTTCCAGCAGGACGTAGTCGCCGACGTGGTAACGGCAGATCCTGCCCCGCCAGTGCGGCACGACTGTCACAGCCCAGTTACCCTGCCGAAGCGCCAACTCGGCGAACAGTGCTCCGCCGGCCTCCCGGTGCTGACGTTGCAGCAAGGCGCGCTGTCTGCGAACTCGCTGTTCAGTCGCGGCGAGGCGGCTCGCCATGCCGGCGATCGAATCCTCGACCAATCCGAATGCCGCCAGCATCTCCAAGGGGTGGACGCCGACCGCGCGGGCAAGCACGGGAATGGCATGTGGGTCCACAGCCGTGTCGTTCGCCAACCAGCGGCGGATCTTGTCGGTAGCGGGCGCCAAGCCCAACTGTCCGGCGACCGCGGCGGTCAACGCCGGCAGGCTCATTCTCCTATGGCCGAGCGCCTCCTTCATCGTGTCGGCCCAGTGAGCCTGCTCCGGCCTGGAGTTCACCGGCGTCGGCGTAGCGAGCGGCTGGTAGCGTCCGGAGGCATCCGACGATAGCACGCGAACATCATCCCGCATCCGTGCTGGCAGGTGTTAACCCCCACCACCGCTGACAGGTCACGCCTGCGAGACAGTAACCAAGGCCTGCCACGGACCTCATGCCGACGAGGCGTAAGCAACGCAGCCTCCACGGGACTCCATACCAGGCGCTAACCCATGATCTTTCTAACCAGGTCGTGCAAAGCAGGGCAGAGTGCGGATTCAACCGGTCAGGGCGTCACGGGCAGGCCCGACGGTGCGCCGCACGTAGGGGCTCGGCGCAGGGCCTCGGCAAGGTCGCCCTGCGTAGCGATCTCTTATGTTAGGTTGCGAGGAAGGTGAGTGCCCGGTTGCGGTCGCGGGCGATGAACTCGGTTGTCTCCTTGATTTTTGTAACGCCGTGAAGGCGGAAGAGGATGAGTGCGAGGTTTCGTAGGATAGCGAGAGTGCGCGGGCCGTTTCCTGCGTAGGCATGATTGGCGTCCTCGCGCCAGGTGGTATCGCGGACGTAGTGCACCCGGTTCTCGATTCCCCAATGTTGGCGGACGTGAGTGTGGATCGCCTCCGCGGACGCGCGGCGACTGCACAAGCTGGTGATGATGAAGGCGTATTCCATCGTGATTCGTGCGCCCGCGAGGTCGAACTCCTCCCGTCGGATGACGGCAACGGTGGCGGCGTTCGGGAAGTCGATACTGTCGGCGGCCGTGGTTCAGGTGGTCCAACGCTTGATCCGTCCGTGGGACCGTTCTTCGACCACACTTCCGGGCTCTTCCCTGATGAGTGGAAGACATCGGGCAAAGACCTGGGCGAGAAGGCTCGACCGATTCCCTTTTGCATTCATCACGTAGTCGATGCCGCGTTCCTGAAGACAGCGGGCGGTCTCGCGCTGGGTGTGGGCCGCGTCAGGGGTGACAATGGGTCGACCATCGCCTGATCGTGCCGGGTCCGGCCATTGTGGCGCCATGCCCGACCTGGATCTGTGGATAACCGTCGATGATTGCTTATAACCGCCGATAGCCACGATTCAAGATCGGCAGCTGTTTGTTGCTGAGTACGCTTTTCGGGCCGATTTGCGTACCTAACGACAAACTCGCGCCGATCATCGACCGCAGCATGGACCGCGTGTACTGCCGTCTGTGGACAGGACCTCGGCAGCGGGATGGGCTGGTCGCCTGTGGATCGTCGAACACTCCAGCGATCCACAGAGGCGCATACCGAAGTATGATCCAAGCATGTCTGCTACCACCCGCATCACGATCACGCTACCCAGCGACCAGGTCGCCGAGCTGAAAAAGATCACGGACAATGTTTCCGGATACGTCGCCGCAGCTGTCGCGCGCCAGATCCGACACCAGCTACTCGTCGACGAGCTTCAGCGCTACCAGGAGGAATCCGGCGCGTTCACGCAGGAGGAGCTGGCCGAGGCGCGGGCCAAACTCGACGCCGCAGACATCACCGAAGGCACGGCAGCGTGACCAGGCGCATCGAAACGGTCATCCTGGACTGCGCGGGACTGTCCGCCTGGATCGCTCAAGATCGAAAGGTCGCAGCCATCCTCCAGATCTTCAGCGAAATGGAGTCCGACCTCGTCATCAGCGCCAACACAATCATCGAGGTCAGCCACGCGGGCGTGAACATCCCTCGGCTGAACTGGCTGCTCTCGCGGATCAAGGTCGAACCGGTCACCAAGGAGACCGCGACGACTTCCGCGCAGCTACTCAAGAAAGCCAATCTGCACGGCCACAGATACGCGATCGATGCCACAGTGGTCGAGGCTGCACTGCGGCAGCCTCGACCGGTCGCCATGCTGACATCGGATATCAACGACATGTCCAGACTCTGCGGCGATCAGGTACATCTGATCGCCGTCTGAATCAACCCCGTGCACCGGTTTCAATCCCTCCAGGGATGATCACGGACCGCGCGCTATCACGTTGCTCATCAGATCGTCACGCCGTTTCAATCCCTCCAGGGATAATCATGGACAGAGACAGTGAGCCATTCCCCGCAACGGTCTGCCACGCTCCGTGAGCGTCACTGGCTGTGAAGAGTCCCGGCTGTGGGATCGGGGCGGTGAAAGACGAAACGTCGGGCCCCGGTAGGTAGTTGTCTTCCTACGG
>NZ_CAUVXI010000307.1:0-3960 GCF_963555845.1 Protofrankia sp. Cas8
TGAGCGGTCTTTCCATGCCGGAGGTTCCGTCGGCCGATCAGCCGTCGGACCAGCCGTCGGATCAGGATCAACCGCCTCGCCCGGCCCTGCGGTTACGCGAGCGGTTGACGGGTTATCTGTCGACCGGGGTGACCGAGGACTTCCAGGCCGGTTGGTCCGCCGGTCAGGGAACGGCCGATCACGGTTTCGTCGACGCGCTCGCGGGCTCCAAGGATCTTCTCGGGCGGTCCGGGCGAACATCGGTCGAGATAGTCCTCACGGCTGACTTCGAGGACGCCGACGCGCTTGTTCATGACCAGGCCACGCCGGGGCGCCCGTCGGGCAGCGTGCGGATCCCGGTGCTGTCCGCAGATCCGCTGACGATTGTCGGCGGCGAAGTCGTGCTGTTCGAACCCGTTGTCACCCAGGTCGAGACCTGGCACGTTCGTTATCGGTTGTCACTGGTCGCAGCTGACGGTGATGGCTACGTTCTCGACGGCTTCAAGGTTCTGCACGACCGCCCTGGTTTCGATGCGTGGTCGGATGCGACAACCCTTTACTTCACCGTGGGATCGGTCACCGCTGGGACACTCGGCGTGGGCATTGCGCGTATCGCGTTCGCGGACTTCGTCCGGAATCTGCGGGCGGTTGAGGTGCTGGGCGTTCCCGCCGGCCGCCGCCGGTCCTATGAACTGGCGGTCGTCAAGCTGCTTGCCGGATACCTGCTGCGGATCTACGGTGGCCCGCTGGACGAGGCCCGCCGATTCCCCGCCGCGCCCAGTCGTCTTGCGGGGCGGCCGTCGCGCCGGCAGCTACGCCTGCCGGTTCCCGAGGTCCGGTGGTGCGGTGCGGGCGGCCGTTGGCATGAGGGAACCGAGGTGGGGATGGACGGCTGGCTGCGGCTCATCCGGTACCAGGGCGGGACCAAGGGGCCGGTCCTGCTGGCCTCCGGATTCGGCATGTCGACGTCGGCGTTTCTGGCGGACACGATCCGCACCAACCTGACCGAGTTCCTCGTCGAGCAGCAGTACGACGTGTGGTTGTTCGACTACCGCGCATCCATCGAGCTGCCCTCCTCAGCGGGTCAGTTCAGCATCGACGTCATCGCCACGCAGGACTGGCCGACCGCTGTCGACGAGGTCCGGCGCGTCACCGCGGCGCCGAGCGTGCAGGCCTACGGGCACTGCGTGGGTTCGGCATCACTGCTGATGGCGCTGGCGGCGGGCAAACTACCCGGGGTCCGCTCGGCGGTCTGCGCGCAGTTCCCGCTGCATCCGGTCACCTCGCCGCTGAACCGGTTCAAGGCCGCGGCGCGCGTCGGGGAGCTACTGGGCGGTGTCGGCCTGAGCCTTGTTCGGCCGGGGCGGTTCACCCCGCCCGCCGTCGCGGTCGACCTGACATTGCGGGCGCTGCCGATGGCCGGTTCCGAACGATGCGGTCAGGCGTTGTGCCGTTGGATCAACGCCATCTACGGCTGCACCCATCGCCACGCGCGACTGAACCAGGCGACCCATGAGGCGCTCAACGACATGTTCGGTGTCGGTAATCTCACCGCGTTACGGCACCTGGCGTTGATGATGCGGGGGAGCAGGGCCGTCGATGACCGTGGCCAGGACGTCTACACCACGAGCGCGGAGTTCCTGCGGCTGCCCATCCGCTTCCTGCAGGGAACGGACAACTACATTTTTCTGCCGGATGGAAGCGCGCGGACCATGCACTGGCTTCGCGAGGCCAACGGCCCCGGCCTGTACAGCCGTAGCCTGCTACCCGGTTACGCCCACCTTGACGCGATCATCGGTCAGGATGCCGACCGTGACGTCTACCCCCTCATTCTGAGCCACCTCGAGCCCACCGCCGCGCTCTGATCACCGGCCGGTGCTGCCCGGCCGGTGATCAGTCGAGGGTCATCCGTGCGGCGATCGTCCGGACCGTTTCGAGTCCAAGATCGGCAGCTGTCGTGAGTGCGGCCGCACGCAGGTCGCGGGCGCGTTCCCGGTCGCCGGGGGCGTTGCGGGAGACCAGAATGCCCGCGTACTCCACCTGCGTCAGTGCGACGAACGGTCGGGCTGACATGGTGTGGTGGCGTTCAAGCGCTGCCTCAAGGTGTGCGCAGGCGGCGTCCCACCGTCCGAGCGTGCCCGCGAGCACACCGAGATGGTGGGCCACCGCACCGAGGAAGCCCGCCAGACCGATGGTGGCGTTGTGACGGACGAAGGGCAGCGCGAGGTCGTAGAGGGCCTGTGCCCAGGCCTGGTCGCCGACCGAGACGGCCGCGCGGGTGAGCGCGACGATCGTCCCCCACCACAGGTAGTTCTCGTCGAGCGCGGCCGGGGCGGTCGGTGAGATGGCGCCGAGGATGTTTCTGACCTCCTCGTCGGCGCCCCGCTCGGCCTCGACCCACGCCTTGAGCGCCGGCCAGATTCGCATCTCCGGCCGCCGGGCGGCGATGTCGTCGATGTGCCCCGCGGTATCGCCCAGGCCACCGCGCAGCCACATCGTGGGAATCGCCTGGCCGATGGCGATCAGTTCGGTCTGGGGATGGCCGATCTGGTGAAGCCGGGCGCGCAGCTCGTCGGAGTCGGCCTGTGCATGCGCGTAACGGCCTTCAAGCGCGGCGACGACAACATCCCACATGGTCGCCATCCGCAGAAACTCGGGATGACGCAGTTCCCGGGCGAGGCCCGCGAGAGTGGCGGCGGTGTCTGTGGCCAGCTCGAAGTCGCCCCGCCGGAAGCGCGCGGTGAGTTTGACCCGCAATCCCTCGAGCAGTAGTTCATGATCACAAAGCTCCTCGCCGAGCCGCAGGATCTCGGCGGCCGCGGCGAGCTGGTCGTCAACGTCGCGCGGGCCGTCCAGGGCCCAGCAACGGTGGTACAGGACGGCGGCGACGGTCGCCCGGTCATCCAACCGACGGGCGATCGTCTCCGCCTCGTCGCAGATGGCCACCCGCTCGGAATAGGGCCGCTCGTAGTGGGCCCAGTGAGCCAGCCGTCCGAGCACCCTGGCGCGCGGGGCGCTGTCAGCGGCACCGAGTCGCTCCAGCGCTTCGGTGAGAAGCGCCCGTGCCTGCGCGTTCGGGCTCACCGCCGCCGGCAGGACCCCGCCGTAGCCGAGCGCTGCGCGGGCGAAAAGCGCAGCCGCATCCGGACCGGCATCCGGACCGGCATCCGGACCGGCCGAGCGGGCGACCGCGGCGGCCCGCTCGAAGCGTGCGTCCCGGGCCCGATACTCCCCGGCCCGGCCGTGGGCATCACCAAGGGTGAGCAAAAGTTCACAAAGCTGCGTCTCGCTGCTTCCTCCGTGCCGGTCCAGGACCTCCAGTGCCCGGCCGTAGTGGAATACGGCGTTGTCGAACGCTGCTTCCTGCAGCGCGCGGTCGCCGGCGAGGCGCGCGTAATAGGTGGTCCGGTCGGTAACAGCCGGGTCCGTGCATTCCCAGTAGTGGTGGGCGAGCTCGGCCGGTGCCGTTCCCGGGCGCTCCGCCAGGATGTCGGCGATCCGCCGGTGCAGCCGTGCGGTACGGGTACGGCCCAGACCGTCGCGCAGCACCCGGCGCACCACCGAATGGGCGAAGACGTAGCGCGCGGGGGCGTCGGAAGCCTCATGTACCAGGCCGGCCTGCCCGGCCTCGTCGAGCAGGTCGAGCAGGTCGAGGTCATCGATCGGTGCCGCGGCGGCCAGGACGTCGATGTCGAATTCGTGGCCGATCACCGACGCGACGGCGAGCGTCGGCTGGCACTGCGGGGACAGCCGGCTCAGGCGCCACCGCACCACATCGCGCACGGTTTCAGGGATTTCTACGGCCCCGGAGCCCGTCCGAGGCCCGGCTTCTGCGGTCAGTGACTGGCCAAAGGCGGTGCGATCATGTTTGTCGCGCACCGCCGGCGGCCCGGGTTCTCCGGAAGGTGACTGGCCAAAGGCGGTGCGATCATGTTTGTCGCGCACCGCCGGCGGCCCGGGTTCTCCGGTAGACGACGCCAA
>NZ_CAUVXI010000307.1:4309-4866 GCF_963555845.1 Protofrankia sp. Cas8
CGCTTCGAGGTCGACCAGGTGGCGCACCATCTCGGTCAGGAAGAACGGGTTGCCCGCCGTGTCGGCCTGTAACTCGAGGGCCAACTCGCGGCCTGGTTCGGTGAGGTCCCGACCCCAGACCCGCCCGACCAACGCCACGGTCTCCTCGGGGTCGAGCCCGCCCAACCGCACCCGCCGGCACTCGGTGTCGCGAGTCAGTGCCGGCAGGAAGGACGCCAGCTCTCCGTGGCCCGTGTCGCGGTAGGTGGCCATCACCAGCAGCGGTGTCGCCCGCGGCAGCCGCATCAGGTGCGCCAGCAGGAGTAGCGACGAGCGGTCCGCCCACTGCAGGTCATCGAGGATGGCGACCACGGGGCGTCGGGAGGCGATCGCGCGCAGCCAACCGTCGAGGGCCTCGAACAGGCGAAAGCGCTCGGCCTCGGCGTTGCCGGCCAGGGGGGCACCGACAACCCCGACGCGCTCGGTAACCTCGGGGAACAGCCGGGAGATCTCGTCGGCGTGCTCGCCGAGCTCGGCGCGCAGCACGGACTTCGGGCGGGTGCGGGCGTACTCACCCC
>NZ_CAUVXI010000308.1:0-4510 GCF_963555845.1 Protofrankia sp. Cas8
AGCTACTGTCGTGACTGATGCGGTGCGTGGGCGGCTGTCTGCTCTTTAGAGCGCCCGGCAATAGGGGACGCGGCGTCGCGGGCGGAGAACCGGTCGGATCGAGGTGACCTCGGAACGGACCGAGTCGACGTCGACGTTCGCCAATCCGACTGGCACGTGGACGGTGGAGAGTTTCTCCGGGATACGTCGGGTCCGTCGGGGCGAGGGCTGGGTGCCGGTGGACACGACATTGGTCGTGTCGGGCGGCGTTGAGTCTGCCGATGCGGCTGGCGGGCGTCAGTGCGCAGCCGATGGTGGTGCAGGGTGCGTCGGGGATGGGTGCGGGCACGACGTGGAATTCCCAGCCGACCGCGGACGGGCAACGAGTCCGACCCGAATCAGTACAAGTATTTCTATTCGGGGGACACGCAGCTGGCCCCGAACATCACCGTCACGTACAACTCGTATCCGGGGACGGTCGCCGGCCGGTTCACCAGCCCGTGTTCGGCGCAGTGCGGTGGCAGCCCGGCGATGGTGTTGACGAACAGTCTGACGCCGACGTTGCAGGGTGGGGCGATCGACGCCGACGGCGGGAATCTGCGGGTCGATTTCGAGGTGTGGAACTCGACCGGCAGCACGCTGGTGACCGCCGGGTCGGTGTCCGGGGTGACGGAGAACACGGTCGGGACGTGGACGGTGCCGGCCGGGGTGTTGGCGAACGGCACGGCGTATGAGTGGCGGGCCCGGGCGTTTGACGGGACGGACTATTCTCAGGCCTGGTCGACGTGGATTCCGTTCACCGTCGACACGACCGCGCCCGCCGGCCCGTCCGCGGTGACCTCGACGGCGTTCCCGGCCTCAGGCTGGGGATTGACCACGTCGGGGACGTTCAGCTGGACGTCCCCGGGTGGGGACACCGCGTCGTTCTTCTACGGGGTGGATCAGCCGTCCCCGGCGACGGAGACCACCGGTACGGCCACGGGCACGCTGACCCCGGGGCAGGGGCAGCACACCTTCTACATCCGGACGAAGGACACGGCCGGGAACCTGTCGGCGGTGGTGTCCTATCCGTTCGCGATCGGCACCGGGGCGTTGGCGTTGCCGGTCGAGGGGGCGCGGACCCAGCGGTTCACCACCCTAGAAGGCCAGGCGCCGACCGTGCAGGTGAAGGTCACCTTCCAGTACCGGCAGGGGGTGAATGCGGCCACGGCGTGGACGAACATTCCCACCGCCGACGTGACCCTGATCGGTACGTCGACGCATCCGAGTTGGCCGATGGCGCGCAACGGGTCGGGGTTGTTCGACAAGCTGACCTGGGATGTCACCGCCACGATCACCGCGGCGGGCGGGGGCGACGGGCCGGTGCAGATCCAGCCCTGCTTCCAGGATGCATCTCAGGTGACGTTGTGTGCGCCGTTGCACACGGTGCAGTTCATCCGCAGTGCGTTCGCAGATGCGGCGGCGACTGTGCCGGTGGGGCCGGGCACGCTGGCGCCGCTGACCGGGGACTTCGCGGTGTCGGCGACGGACGCGTCGATGCCGACCTACACCGGGAGCCTGACCGCCGGGCGGACCGCGACATCCATGGCGCCGGCGGTGGCGTCGTCGTTGCCGGCGGGGGTGTTCGGACCGGGCTGGACCGCGGCCCTGCCGGGGCCGGCCGCGGGTTCGGCGGCCGAGACCCTCACCGACACCACCGATACCGGCGGCTATGCGACGTTGACCGGTGCGGACGGTGTTCAGTCGCTCTACACCCGAACTGGGTCCGGGGGCTATCCGTACAGCTACGCCGGGGTCGGGGATGCCGGGACCGACGGGTCGGTGCTGGTCAAGGACTCGGCGACCCAGTTCACCGTCACCGACGCCGACGGCACCAAGACCGTGTACACGGCGAAGACGGTGGGGTCGTCCACGGTGTGGGTGGTCAGCCAGGTCGTCGAACCCGGCTCGAACAGCACCTCGACGTTCACCACCGATTCGTCCGGGCGGGTGACCCGGATCCTGGCCCCCGTGCCCGCTGGGGTCAGCTGCGCGACGCTGGTGGCGGGCTGCCGGGCGCTGGATGTCACCTACGCCGCCTCCACCACAGCGACCGGGACCGACCCGGGCACCTGGGGGGATTTCGCCGGCCGGGTGTCCGCGTTGGTGATGAACCTGAACGGCGCCACGCCGGTGACGGTGGCCCGGTATCTGTATGACTCGACCGGGCATCTGCGCGCCGGCTGGGATCCGCGGCTGGACAACACCGACGGCTCGCATCTGCAGACCGTCTACTCCTACACCGCCGCCGGCCGGTTGGCGACGATCACCCCGCCGGGGCAGGCGGCTTGGACGTTGAGCTACGACGGCACGGGCCGGCTGGCCAGCGTGTCGCGGCCGGACCCGTCCGGGCCAACGGCGACGCAGACGGTGGTCTACGACGTGGCGGTGTCGGGGACGGGGGCGCCGATCGACCTGTCCCCGACCGCGGTCGCCGGCTGGGCACAGACCGATCTGCCGCTGTACGGGGCCGGGGTGTTCCCCGCCGGTCATGTGCCGGCGAGCCCGCCGACCAGCAGCGACTGGCCGTACGCGGATCTGACCTATCTCAACAGTGACGGCCGGGCGGTCAACAGCGCCAGCTATGGGGCGGGGGCCTGGCAGGTCGCCACAACGGAGCATGACGCCAAGGGCAACGTCATCCGCACGTTGAGCGCGGGGAACCGGGCGCAGGCGCTGGCCCCGACGGCGGACACCGATCCGACGGTGACTGCGCTGACCGCGTCGGCGGCCCGCGCTCAGCAGCTCGACGACCAGAGTGTGTACGCCGCGGACGGCGTCGAGGTCGTCGACAGCTACGGGCCGACCCATCAGGTGCTCCTCGACGACGGCTCCACCGCCTCGGCGCGGGGGCATGTGCATACCGACTATGACCAGGGGGCGCCAGCGGCGTCGACGCCGTTCCGGTTGGCGACGACGGTGACGGCCAGTGCCCGGGTCGGTGGGATCAGTACGGGCACGGATCGGGACAGCCGGATCACGGTGAATGGCTATGAGGCCAAGGCCGGCGCGGATCCGAACACCTCCGGCTGGGTGCAGCGCAGGCCGACGACGGTCACGGTGCAGATGGGGTCGGGGAACCCGACGGTCGCGCGGATCAGCTACTACAACACGGCTGGGCAGGTTGTCGAGTCGCGGATGCCGAAGGCGAACAGTTCCGGTACGGATGCGTTCACCACGGTCATCGCCTACTACACGGCGACTGGTAGCGGTGGGTGTGTGAACGCGGCGTGGACGGGGTTGGCGTGTACCAGTGGGCCGGTGGCGCAGCCGTCGTCTGGCAATCCGTTGCCGACGGTGAAATACACCTACAACGACCTCGGCCAGGTGCTGACCGCGGTCGAAACGGTCAGCTCGACGACCCGCACGGCCACGACCGTCTATGACGCGGTCGGGCGGAAGACCTCCGCGGCGATCGTCGCGTCCCCGGCGGCGGACGGTGGCAGCACCCTACCCACCGTCACCTACTCCTACAGCACGACCACCGGCTTGCCGACCAGTACCGGTGACGGTACGACGACGCTGACCATCGGCTATGACAGTCTCGGTCGGGTCATCTCGCAGACCGACGCGGACGGCAACACCGCCACGACCGGCTACGACATCGATGGGCAGGTCACGTCCCGTGCCGACGGGAAGGGCACCTACACCTACACCTACGACTCGGCATCCGAGCATCGCGGGTTGGTGACCGGGCTGAACGTGGGTGCCGGGTCTGCGCCGTCGACGTTCAGCGGGTCGTACGACGCGGACGGGAAGCTGACGAGCGAGACCTATCCGAACCGGGTGGTGGCTACGACCCGGTTCGACAACGGTGGCAACCCGACGGCGTTGACCTATGCCAAGTCGGGCACCACGTGGTTGACGTTCACGCAGAAGCGGTCGGTGTTCGATCAGGTGCGGGCGGATGCGGGTCCGGCGAACAGCACCGGTTACACCTATGATCCGGCCGGCCGGCTGACCCAGGTGGCCGATACCCGGGCCTACGGCGGCCCGGTGATCTGCTCCACCCGGCAGTACGGCTACGACGCTGAGTCCAACCGGACCAGTCTGGTCAACCATCCCGACGCCGGCGGGAACCCCACGAGTGGGAACTGCTCGTCGACGACCACCCCGGATCTCACGTTGAACTCCACTTACGATCAGGCCGATAGGCTGACCAACACCGGCTACGGCTATGACCTGTTCGGGCGGACCACGACGCTGACGGTCGCCGGTGGGGCGGCGGCGAGTGTCGGCTACTACGTCAACGACATGGTCGCCTCCCAGACCGAGGGGTCGACCAGCCGCAGCTATGCGTTGGACCCGGCGCGGCGGATCCGGTCGTGGACGCAAGGGTCGACCACCTGGACCAACCACTACGCGGCCGCGGCCGGAGACAGTCCAGGTGGAGACAGTCCGGTGTGGATCGGGGTGTCCGACGGCACGTGGACCCGGAACATCACGGGGATCGGTGGGGATCTGGCCGCGATCCAGTCCAGCACCGGTGCGG
>NZ_CAUVXI010000309.1:0-4409 GCF_963555845.1 Protofrankia sp. Cas8
CCGCGACGACGAGCGCGATGTCGCGATCAGCGGGCGGATAGGTGGACACCACGGGCGCGGTAACCGGCGGACGCCTCGACGCGATCTCGACCAGCGCGTCGAGATCGAGCTCCATCGCACAGGTCCGGGCCGGCAGTCCGTAGGCAGCGATCACCCGGGGATGCAGCTCCCCGGCGTACCCGATGATGCGGCCGGCGGCCGAACCTACCGCGGCCGGATCTGCCGCTGTCAGCCGCGCGCACCGGCCGGGGTGCCAGGGCATCACCGTGTCCGCCGCCACTGTCACGTCCAGACCGGCGGCACCCGCCACGGTGTGCGCGGCTGCGACCGCGTCCTGCCAGCTCACCGGTTGCCCCGGTCCCCACCAGCCGGCCGGCTCCCGCAGGCCGGTGAGGACGACGGCCACCAGCCTGGGCTGGTCGGGCAGGGCGGCGTTCAGCGCGGCGATCTCGTCGTCGCCGGGCCGGTGGTCGACCGCGGGTGTCGACGGCGTGGCAGCGGCAGGCATGCCAGTGGCAGTGGCAGTGGCAGTGGCAGTGGCAACAGACCGGAACACCAGCCCGGTCTCGAACAGGGCCAGGTTGGGCTGACCCCGGCCGATGTTGCGGCCGGCCGCGGCGAAGAGTCCGGGTAGCAGGGATGTGCGCAGGTTGGCGGCGTCCTCGGCGATCGGGTTTGCGATCCGGACCGCCGCGGCGCGTGGGTCGTCCTCGTCGAGCCCGAGCCTGGCCGGCGTGTCGTCACTGACGAAGGGGACGGTGAGGACCTCGATGTAGCCCTGGCTGGCCAGCGCCGCGTCGACCGCACGGCGCAGCCGCTGGCCCTGGGTCAGGCCACGGCCGGCGGGTAGCCGCGGGAGCGTCACCGCGATGGTGTCGTAGCCCTCCAGCCGGATGACCTCCTCGACGAGGTCCGCGGATCGGGTGAGGTCACCCCGCCAGGACGGTGGGGTGACCGCGAGCAGATCCGTGGGCACACCGCCGCCACCGCCCACACCGCCCGGGCGGTGTGGCCCGGGTGCCTCGGTGACCAGGCAGCCGACCTCGGTCAGGCGTCGGCGGACGACATCGGGCGGGTAGGGACGGCCGCCGAGGCGGGTGGTCTCGGCGACGGGGAACAGGATGGTCGGCGCCGGCCGCCGGTGGTCGATGTCGGTCACCCCGGCCTCGGCCGTGGCGCCGGTGAGCTCGGTGAGCAGCCGGACCGCAGCCTGCGCGGCCACCGGCGCGAGCGCCGGATCGACGCCACGTTCGAACCGGCGGGACGCCTCCGAGGTGAGCTGGTGGCGTCGGGCCGTGCGGGCGACGGCGATCGGGTCGAAATGGGCCGCCTCAATCAGGATCTCGGTGGTGTCCGACGAGATCTCGGTGGACGCGCCACCCATCACACCGGCCAACGCCACCACCCCGGAGTCGTCCGCGATCACGAGATCTTCGGGGTCGAGTTCCCGTTTGACACCGTCGAGGGTGACCAGCCGTTCGCCCTCACGGGCCCGGCGGACCACGATCGGGCCGGACAGCTTCGCCCGGTCGAAGGCGTGCAGCGGCTGCCCCAGCCCCAACATGATCAAATTGGTGATGTCGACCGGCACCGAGACCGGCCGCATGCCCGAGAGCGTGAGGCGGCGGGCAAGGCGCAACGGGGTCTGCGCACCCGGGGAGGCCCCGCGCACGACCCGGGCGACGTAGCGGGTACAGGCCTCGGGGTCCGCCACCACGACCGGGTACCCGAGCGTGGCCGGTGCGTCGCTGCGCTCACCGAGGCCGGCGCCGCCGGCGTCGCTGCCACCGGCAACCACGGCGGCAGGATCATGGAACGTCAGCCCGAACGCGGTCGCCACCTCCCGGGCGATCCCGCGGACCGACAGGCCGTAACCACGGTCCGGGGTGACGGCTATGTCAAGGACGTCGTCGGCGAGATCCAGCAGCTCGGCGATGTCCACGCCCAGCGGGGTCTCAGGCGGCAGCACCAGGATACCGTCATGATCGTCACCGATGCCCAGCTCACGGAGCGAACAGATCATCCCCTCGCTGAGCTTCCCATAGGTCTTGCGCGCGGTGATGGTGAAGCCGCCGGGCAGCACCGCGCCGGGCAACGCCACCGCCACCCGGTCGCCGACCTCGAAGTTGAACGCCCCGCAGATCACCCCGCGGGTACCGGTCTGGGACACCGCGACATCCACCCAGCGCACGTTCTTCTTCTTGGTCTCGACGACCTCGATCGAGACGACCTCGCCGACGACGACCCCGGCGAGGTCGTGACCGACGGACTCGACGGACTCCACCTCGAAACCGGCCCTGATCAGCGCCTCGGCGACTGCCTTCGCCGGTGGCAGGCCGTCGACGGCCTCCCGCAGCCACGACATGAGAATTTTCATGATCAGCTCCCCGTCCCGAACAGACGACCGAAACGGATGTCACCGTCGACGAAGTCGCGGATCTCGCGGACGTTGTGCCGAATCATCGCCGCACGTTCCAGACCCATGCCGAATGCGAACCCACTGTAGCGGGACGGGTCGACGCCGCAGGCGACGAGCACGTTCGGGTCGACCATCCCGCAGCCACCGACCTCGATCCAACCCTCGTCGGAGCACACCCGGCACGGCTGGCGGGCAGCCTCGCCGCGGCAGGCGAAACAGACGACGTCGAGCTCTGCCGACGGCTCGGTGAACGGGAAGTAGTGCGGCCGCAGTCGCGTCGACAGACCCGAACCGAACAGGGCCTGGGCGAACACATCCAGCGTGCCGCGTAGGTCGGCCATGGTGATGCCCTCATCGACCGCGAGGCCCTCAATCTGACCGAATACGGGCGAGTGCGTGGCGTCGACGGCGTCGTTGCGATACGTCCGTCCCGGGCATACGACGTACACCGGCAGCGGACGCGACAGCAGCGCGCGGACCTGCACCGGCGAGGTATGCGTGCGCAACAGCAGCCCGCTGCCCATCGGGTCGACGTAGAGGGTGTCATGAGAACTGCGCGCAGGATGATCGGGGTCGAGGTTCAGCGCCTCGAAGTTGAACCAGTCGTGCTCGACCTCGGGCCCCTCCGCGACCTCGTAACCCATCGCCACGAATACGTCCACCAGGTAGTCGGACAGCGCCGTGATCGGATGCCGCGCTCCCCGCGGAGCGCGATCCACCGGCACGGTGACGTCAACCCGCTCCTCGACGAGGACCCGGGCGTCCCGGTCGGCGGTGAGCTCGGCGAGCCGTGTCTCATAGAGTGCCCGGACCGAGGCTGCGGCATCGTTGTGCCGGCGCCCGGCTGCGGCACGGTCCGCCTGCGCCAAGGCGCCGAGCACCCGGCGCGCCAGCGCCAGCGGAGCGGAGCGGCCATCCACATGCGAGGTGCGGACGGCGGCGAGCTCGTCGAGATCGCCTGCGGCGGCGATCGCCTCGGACGCCTGCGCGCACATCCTGGCGAGCTGCTCGGGATCGAGCTGGTCCGGACCGGTCGGGTCGCGGTCGGTCGGGTCGCGGTCGGTCGGGTCGCGGTCGGCATGGTTCGAGTCAGCGCTCGGTGGGGACGGGGACACGCTGGTCATCCTCATTGAGGTCGTTGATGGTCGAACCGACCATCAGGTGAGATCCCGACCGGCACCCACCACAAACGGGCGGACGCAGGCCGGGTGCGGGATGCGGGCCGGGGCGCCCACCGGGTTGCGACGTCGCTCCAGGTGATCAGACTCCAGATGATCTGGCTTCTGGCGATCAGACCTCAGGGGAAGACGGGTGCTCCGGCGGGCACGACGAATCGGAACTCGGCGCCACCACCCGGCGCCCGCCCGACCATGATCGTCCCGCCATGCGCCTCGATGAGCGCCTTGGCAATGTAGAGCCCGAGGCCTGTTCCGTTACCACGGGTGGCGCCGCGCCAGAACTTCGCGAAAACCCGGGACGCACTCGCCTCGGGCACGCCCTCGCCCTCGTCCGCCACGGTCACATCGGCCCCGGTCGGCGTGCCGCGCATGGCAATGGTGACGGTACCCGCACCGTGGCGCAGCGCGTTGTCGACAAGATTGTGCAACACCTGTTCGATCTTGTCGGAGTCCAGCCACATCTCCGGCAGTTTACCGTCAGTGAACACCGCGAACCGGTCATGGGTGGCCTCCCCGGCCGCGACCTTGCCGTCCACGACCCGGCGCAGCGTCAGATCAAGATCCACGATCTGCTTGCGCATCTGGATCCGACCGGAGTCGATGCGCGACACATCGAGCACCTCGGCCAGCAGTCGGGTGACCCTGTCCGCATCGGTGTTGACGGTGTTGAGCATGAGCTTCTTCTGCTCTTCGGTGAACCGGTCCCACTTCGCCAACAGCGTGGCCGTAAACCCCTTCACGCTCGTCAGCGGTGACCGCAGTTCGTGCGCGACCGTGGACACCAGGTCGGCGCGGTTGCGCTCCAGCCGCTC
>NZ_CAUVXI010000310.1:0-4384 GCF_963555845.1 Protofrankia sp. Cas8
ATCACTGGCGGAGCTGGACGAGGCCTGACCCTTGGCCGCCTGGTCAACCGTGAGGTGTCGATCGAGGATCCAGACCCGGGCCGCGACTCCGGCCCTGGTGGCCGAGACCGGTGAACCCCCTGTACCGTGCCAGAAGTCGTTTTGGGCCGTTGACCTGCGGTTTCGCCGTCGGCCGTGATGGTGGATGATCGTGGTCTATGGTGGTGCGGCTGATGTATCTGGTCATGATCCGGGTGTTCGGCTGGCTCGTCCTGCTGGCTCGCAGCGACGCGGCGACGACGACGGAGCTACTCGTGTTGCGCCACGAGGTCGCGGTGCTACGCCGCCAGGTCGGACAGCCCCGGTTCAGCTGGCCAGACCGTGCGATCCTGGCCGCGCTGACCCGGCTCCTGCCCCGCGAGGTCCGGTCGCCCGCCGGTGGATGAGGAGCTGCGGACGTTGGTGATCCGCCTCGCCCGGGACAACCCGACCTGGGGCCACCGCCGCATCCAAGGCGAACTCCTCGGCCTGGGCCATCAGATCGGTGCAGGCACCGTACGGCGGATCCTCGGCCGTGCGGGTCTCGGCCCGGCGCCACGCCGCCATGCCGACACCACCTGGCGCACCTTCCTACACGCCCAGGCCAGCGGCCTGCTCGCCACCGACTTCTTCCACCTCGACACGATCGTCCTGCGCAGGCTGTACGTGCTGTTCGTGATCGAGATCCAGACGCGTCGCGTCCACATCCTCGGAGTCACCGCCCACCCGACCGGCGCCTGGGTCACCCATCAAGCACGCCACCTGGCCATGGACCTGGACGGACAGCTGGCTACGTGCGGGTATCTGATCCGCGACCGCGACACGAAATACACGCAAGCGTTCGACGACGTCTTCGCGTCCGAAGGCATCCAGGTCGTGCGCACGCCGCCGCGGACGCCGCAGGCGAACTGCTACGCGGAACGGTTCATCCGCTCTGTCCGCCAGGAGTGCACGGACAAGATCCTGCTCTACGGCGACCGCCACGCCACCGCTGTGCTCGACGCATACGCCCGCCACTTCAACGACCACCGCCCCCACCAGGGACGAGACCAGCGACCACCGAACCACGACCCGGCCACCGTCACGCCACTCGCAGGCCCAATCCGCCGCCGCAAGATCCTCGGAGGCGTGATCAACGAGTACCACCGCGCCGCCTGACCGAGGCGCGAAACCCCAGGCCACAGCCCCGAATCGAGTTCTGGCACGCTACAGGGATCGGTCCGCGTTGTGGCGAGCCCATCCACCGTTTCCGCGTGACGGAGTACGGCCCGAACGACGAGCGTGCATCACTGCCGCGCGGTGTGACAACTTTCGCCCAACGTCGGATCGTGACATCATGATCTTCGCGCTGTATTCGGCCATGATCTCGATCTCCATGCGCTGATGCAGAACACGCATTTTGTCCGCGGCATGCACGGATGGTGCCTTCTCACATTGGGGTTTTCAGTGGCAGTGGGGTGAAGGTGGTGTTCTGCCAGATTCTGCGTGACGTCTCCTCCGGGTAGGGGACGACGGTCGGTTCGGTGTCGAATACTCGGGTCAGTCGTTCTTGCTGGTCGTACTCGGGCCAGCCGGGGTTTCCGACGGCGGCGAAGGTTGTCCAGGCGTTTCTCATCTGCGCGGAAAGGTTCTCGGCGTCGGTGAGGTCGTCGCCGAGCAGCATGGCGGGCTGGCCGCTGGTCAGGTTGCCGAATACGAGTGGCACGTCGAGTCCGTGGCAGGCGCCGAGGGTGCCGCCCATGCCCGGCGCTGTCCAGGTGACCTCATACATGTAGGTGCGGCCGGTGTGGGCCTCGGCGAGGTGTAGCGAGGGCATCCGGAACAGCCAGTCGGAGTGGACCCAGTCGTAGAGCTCATCGGGGCTGTCGCTGGCCGCGCGGTACCGGGCGACACCGTCTGGCCCGGGCGCGAATAGGCTCAGCGCGGTTGCCGCTTGCTCCTCGGTGATCTGACCGAGTAGGCCGTCGATCAGGGACAGCAGGCGCTGCTCGTGACGCATGTGCCCCGCAATGAGGTCGACGTCGCGAGCAGCACCTTCCGCCAGCGCCTGCCAGGGGTCAGTTGGCAGCGTGGAGCCATCGACGATGGGGCCTAGTGGGATCCGACGATGCGCGGTGAGGCCCCAACGGTCGGCGTACTGGTCGATCTTTGCCATGAACGCATCCGCGACGGCTGGCAAATCGCCGGGTGCGATCGTGGCTAGTTCATCGGGTTTCAGACCGAGGTCGGCCGCGAGGACGCGGGTGATGTCGGCGGCCAGCTCAGGTGTGAAAAACGTGCCCGGCATGCTCTGCACGATCGCGCGACGGAACAGGCCGTTGGCCCGTGGCGTGGCCAGGAGCGCGGCCACGCAGCCGCCGCCCGCGGACTGGCCGAATACAGTGACCCGGTCGCGGTCACCGCCGAATGTGTTGATGTTGTCGCGAACCCATTCCAGCGCGGCTACTTGATCGAGCAGACCTCGGTTTGCCGGTGTCCCGTCGATCTGGGCGAATCCCTCGATCCCCACGCGGTAGTTGAACGTGACGACGACGCTGCCGTCGCGCGCCAGCCGACCGCCGTCGTACTCGGGCAGTCCGGATGTGCCGAATAGGTAGCCGCCGCCCTGGATCCATACCATCACCGGCAGGTTCGCGGCCAGATCGGGTGTCCACACGTTGACGGTCAGCCAGCCCTCGGTCGGCCCGGCGTTTGCGTCCGTGCCGAAGATGCCGGATTGCGGGGGTGGTGGGCCGTAGGACAATGCGTTTAGCGTCCCGGCCCACGCCGTCACCCGCTGCGGTGCGGCGAATCGCGCCGGTGGTTCGGCGAACGGGATGCCTTTGAAGACGATGAGGTCCGACTCGAGCCTGCCGCGCACGGCCCCAGCGGTAATACGGACCACCGGCTCGGTAGCTGTCACCACATGTCCTTCCACGATCTGTGTTGCATCGACGCCGAACATCCTCCCTGCTGGCCTGCCGCACGCCAAGCGAAGTCAGCTGCGGAGGGATCGTCTTGATGAAGATGAGGCGTGCAGTGGTGCCCGCAAGCGGAAGCGCTGGGCGGTACGCCCCGTCCCCTCGCCGACGGCGAGGACGTCCCGCTGATGCGGCTGCGCTACACCGGATCCGCCGCCGACTGGGGATTCGGCCTCTACCTCGCCAGCAAAGACGGCTACCAAGACGCTGTCCTGCCCGCCGGGACCTTCACCGGCACCCCCGAAGAAGCCCTGGACTGCGCCTGCGAGCTGTACCTGTCCATCCCCGGCATCTGACCGGCCCCACACCATGCGCCCAGGTGTCAACCCCCGAAGGACTTACGGGCGAGACTACTTAGGAGAATCCGGATGCCGTCGGCGGTGAACACGGCGTCGAACGAGGCGGTGAACACGGCGTCGAACGAGGCGGTGAACTGGCCGGCGCGGTCCCGGATCAGGAAAGCGATCGGCCGGACGCGCTGGTCGAGGTCCATCAGCAGGTTGCGGGCGTGTGGGGTGCAAGTAGCGGGTTCGGGCCGCTGAGCTGGGCCGATCGCCGGAGTGGATCATGATGGGTCGACCCGCGAGCCCAGCCACCGCGCCCCACCAACGCAACAGCGCCCCTGTGCCTGGCCTGCGCGGGAAGGCTCGGTGTCAGCGCTGGGCACTGGTGGTACCACGCGGTATCATGTGGGTTGTGGCTATGACGCTCAGGCTCAGCGATGAACAGACGGAGGCGCTCCGGCGGAAGGCGGAGGCTGAACATCGTTCCATGCAGCAAGTCGCGCTGGCTGCCATCGACGCCTATGTTCACCAGGCGACTCCCGTGCGCCGCCAGTCGGTTCCGGTCACTGAGCTTATGACGATGTTCGAGGACCTGCCTCCGATGAGCGCAGAGGCGTTCCGTGCCGATCAGGGGCGCTACGCGGACGCTGAGGCATACTTCGACGCCTACGAACGCGTCCGCGAGCCCGGGGACGGCGAGTGACTGCCCGCTACCTGCGCGGGCTCGGCGACACGAACATCCTGATATGCCTGGAACGGCTGGCGGTCGATCAGCTGCCCGCCGAGCTCCTCACCAGCGCGGTCAGCCTCGCCGAGCTGTCGGCCGGGGTGCACTCGGCCGTGGATGCCCGTGAACGCGCCCGGCGGGTCCTTCGCGTCCAGCGAGTCGAGGCGACCTTCAGCCCGCTGCCCTTCGATGTTGAGGCCGCCCGGCAGTACGGGATTATCGCCGCCGAGACGATCGCCATGGGCCGCAAGCCACGCGGCCGCGTCGCCGACCTGATGATCGCCGGCATCGCGGCAGCGAACAAGCTTCCTCTGTTCACCACCAATCCCGCAGATTTCCGCGGGCTTGAATCGGTCGTTACTGTCGTTCCAGTTCCAGTTCCTGTCCCGGCGGTG
>NZ_CAUVXI010000311.1:0-2259 GCF_963555845.1 Protofrankia sp. Cas8
CCTATTGCCGACCGCACGAGGTTTGAGCAGGCGACCAGCCCGTCCGGTCGCCTGGTCACCGTCCTGCGCGCCTGAGCAGTAACGTTGCGGAGCGCACGACCAACGGCGTCGATCATTCCCGCAACCCCGCTTCTTGCTGCACCCTTCCCCAGAAGCCGCCCAGCGCCCAATCGACATAGTGACTTCCCTGATCCAAGTGGTGGATCACATCGGCCGTGCGCACATCGGCCGTGCGTCAACTGCTCGTCACCCGGCCTGCCGCTTGTTGGGCGCCCGAATGCCTCGGCTCCCGCGGCAGCACCGGCCTGATCAGCGATATCAGCTGCATCGACGGCCCAATGCCGAGTTCACGCTGGAGCAGATCGACGTAGGAACGGTAGGTGCGCAGCGCCTCGTGCGCGTTCCCTTCGGCGAGATGGACGCGGATGAGCGTCCGGTGTGCGCTCTCCCGCAGCGGATCGGCGCGGATCGCCCCGTAGGCGGCATCCGCCGCCGCGCCGAACCGGCCGGCGTCCAACAGTCGGTCGGCGAGGGACTCCAGCGCATGCAGGGTGAGCTGGCGGAGCCGTTCCCGCTCGAAAACGACCCAGTCGTCATACCAGCCCGGCAGCAGCACCCCGAGCAGCGGCTGCGGGCGCAGCGGGTGTCCGTCGCACCGGTCGGCCGGTTCCAATAGCCGCCGCGCATAGGCGATCGTCTCGTCGGTGTCCGTCCGTACCGCGGGACACAGGCCGAGATGGGTCGGCGTCGCGATGACGAGTGTCCGCTCGGCGCGTCGCAGCCGCCACAATGCCGTGCGCAGGCAGCCGTTGGCCTGCGCCTGGTTGGCCTCGGGCCACAGCGTTCCCGACACCTCGCAACGGGCGACTTCCCTGTCCCACAGCGCGAGCAGCGCGACCAGGCGCTGGGCGGCCAGCGGGACCGGTGCGCTGCGCTGGTTCACGCACAACCGGAACCCGTCGAGCAACCCGATGCGGACACCGGTCGTGGGAATCCCGGGATCGTCTACTGAAACGGATGTCATGAGCGCTCTGCCCCCGGTCTCGGTCGTATCCCGCTGACGAGACCACACAAGGGCACCACTGCGCTTCCGGGAAATCCCTAGGTTCGGCCGAGTCAGCACGCCCGGCCGAAGCGACCGGGAACCAGGGGAATTCCCCGACGCCTGCTCCGCCTCGGGCGAGCGGACACGATTCGCGAGACCATCGCCATAAGTAACCGAAATTACTCCGAGTGAACGCAACAGCGCGTAATCGGCTTCACCGACCGTGCCGCAGGCAGGCCCGATGCATCCGGCGTCTCATGTGTGACAGTTTTGAAGCCATTGTTGAACACCCCTTCCGGACGACCCCCCAATCGTTACACGCTGTTCAAATGAAATGGATTAAAGAGGTATCTCATCAGGCCCCGTGATCGACCGCTGTGATCGACCGTCGTCTGGATCGCCTATACTCGCCCTGCCTCAGCACATCGAGATGTGAAGGACCCGTATGTTCGCGGATTTCAAGGGTAAGAGCTTGGCTCGGCGGACGACTCGATCCGCATCATTGCTTTTCGTAGTGTTTTCACTACTTTCAGTAGCAGCCTGTCGAGCGCCCGCCGGAGAGCCACAAGCTGCTCCCAGCGGGGACCCACGGTTGGTGTCATCGAGTTCCGGTGACCTGTCGACAGTGGTGAAGAGCCTCGACAATCAGACCTTTCCCACCGGTTCAACGTTCTACGCGGGGATCGCGGGTGCGGATGACGGAGCAGACATCCGCTTCACGCTTGACAGCAAGCCCCTCACCACGGTGAATCCCGGCATCGTGAAGGTGACCGGCCTGGCCGACGGCAAGCATTCGCTGATCGCGGATACGTATGAACCTGATGGGGACAAGACCCGGAGAACCCACCGGTTCCGGGCGAACTTCCAGCTGGGCGGGACGACAGCCGGCGTGCAGGCCGCGCTTTCGGCGTCCCCGGACCCGGATCAGCAGGACGGATCCCCACCGCCGCCGGTGGCACCCGCTCCCGCGCTGGATCCGGTCGCCCCGGGCACGGAGGTGAAGGTGGCCGACGTCGCAAGCCTGATAAACGCGCTCAACACCGCCCGGCCAGGGATGACGATCACCATGGCCGACGGTCGCTACTCGGGCAAGGACGCCAAGGACATCAACGCCAAGAGCAAGCCCAGCGGTACGCCGACGAGCCCGGGACGGTTCAACATCCGGGTCTCGGGTACCGAAGCCGCAGCTATCACACTGCGAGGCTCTCGCAATG
>NZ_CAUVXI010000311.1:2360-4474 GCF_963555845.1 Protofrankia sp. Cas8
CTGTGCTCGACGGCGGTGGCGCCGGCGGTGGCTACGCCCTGAACCTGCTGGGAGCGGGCTACTGGAAGCTCCAGGGGTTCACCGTGACAGAGGCGACCAAGGGCGTGGTCCTCGACGGTTCCAGCCACGTGACGATCGACGGTCTGTACGTGCACGACATCGGGCAGGAAGGCATCCATCTGCGGGCGTTTTCCAGCTATGACGTGGTAACCAACTGCCTGGTGGAGAACACCGGAGTGAAGACCGCCAGCTTCGGCGAGGGCGTCTACCTGGGGTCGGCTGTCTCCAACTGGGGCCGCTACACAGGTGGCAAGCCGGACACCTCGAACTACAACCAGGTGATCGGAAACACCATCCGTCACACCGGCGCCGAGAACATCGACATCAAGGAAGGTACGACCGGAGGCGTGATCCAGAACAACTCCTTCGACGCGGTCGGTATGTCGGGGAGCTGGGCGGACTCCTGGATAGACGTGAAGGGCAACAATTATATGATCATCGGTAACAAGGGCACGGTGAGCGGGCCGTCGGCGCTCCAGGACGGCTTCCAGACCCACACGATCAACACCGACGGTGTGGCGGTGGGCTCCGGCGAAGGAAACGTCTTCACCGACAATGTCGCCGACCTCGGAGGAGCGTCCGGTGTCGGCTTCTGGGTTCAGAATCCGCGGACGTCGAACAACAAGGTCAACTGCACATCCAACAAGGTGATCGGAGGTACCGGTTTCGTGTCCAAGGACGTGACCTGCGTCAATTCATAATCCATGACGTGTTCGCCACAACAGTGGCGGGTCCGGGTCACGACCACACACCGCCGGCCATGACCCGGACAAGGTGAAGATCGACGTCGAGGACGACGAGGTCGGCGGCCAGGCCCACGGCGATCGCTCCGCACGTGTTGGACAGGCCGAGCACGCGGGCCGGGTTCGTCGCCGCCGCGGCAGCTGCGACCTCGATCGGGATGCCGGCGTCGAGGACCGCCCGGCGCAGGGCGTCGTCCATCGTGAGTGTGCTGCCGGCAAGCACGCCCGAACGCGCCAACCGCGCCTGGCCGTCGCGCACCCGCACGGCCTGGCCGCCGAGGATGTAGTCACCGTCACCGGCGCCGGCCGCATCGATGGCATCGGTGACCAGAACGAGCCGATGCCGATCGCGCGCGACCATCCGGGTGATGGACGGGTGTACGTGCACACCGTCGTTGATCAGCTCGCAGGCGACGTCGGCGTCGGCGCCGGCGTCGAGAGCGGCCCCGACCGGGCCCGGCGCTCGATGGTGCAGCGGCGGCATGGCGTTGAACAGGTGGGTGGTCAGGGTCGCGCCGGCTGCGAACGCGGCGACGGCCTGGTCGTAGGTGGCGTCGGTGTGCCCGATCGCGGCCACGATGCCGCCGTCCACGGCATCGGCGATGATCTCAGCGGCGCCGGGCAGTTCCGGTGCGACCGTGATGACGCGCAGCGTTCCCCGGGCCGCGCGGACCAGCCGGACGAACACCGCCCGGTCCGGGTCGAGCAGATGGTCAGGGGCCTGCGCGCCACAGCGCGCAGGCGCGAGGAACGGCCCCTCCAGATGCGCCCCGAGCACGTGACCGTCGGCGCACGGACCCCGCTCAACCAGGTCGGCCACCCATGACAGCTGCTCGGCGAGGTCCTCGACAGGCGCGGTGACCAGCGACACGAGCGTGCCGGTGGTGCCGTGCGCGCGGTGGAACGCGACCGCCGCGGCCATCGCCGCCGCTGAGGTGGCGACGTCGTGACCGCCGCCGCCGTGCACATGCAGATCGATGAATCCCGGCAACAGCCAGGCGCCGTCGAGATCGGTGACGGACTGCCCGGCCGCCCTCGCGGGCACGCCGGTACCGACCGCGGCGATGCGGCCACGGCGAACTTCGATCCACCCTGGATCCAGGACACCTTCGGGAGTCACCACCCTGGCTCCGGCCAGTACACACTGTGGCACGCACATGGGCATCCTCCCGCGAGTCACACCGGCCACACCCCCGCCACCAACCGCCGGCTCGCTGGCTGCCCGGGCCCCGGTCAAGGACGTCCGGTCGCATCCACGGTAGGGAAGACGGCGGTAGGGACGACGGCGGGGAGGATAACGGGGACCGTTAA